>NZ_JACJON010000028.1 GCF_014695585.1 Microcoleus sp. FACHB-831
ATCTTTTGCTGCTGTTAAGTATTTATTTGAGTTTGTTACTCATCGCCAAATCTTTGACTTTCCAAAGCTGTTTACCTATGGCAATTTCTCACAACTGATTTAGGATTGCTATATATAGAAAATAACTTTAGGTGGCGAATTTTGTGACTGGCGATGCCCGACAAAGCCTTGATTGCCACGATCCTGTCAACGTCTGCGGCAGTAATTTAGTATGTTCAGAACAGCTAAAATTTAAAAAAAATGGGTAAAATTAGCAAAATTATTTAGAGCCAAAGATTATAGAGCTAGGCTTTGAAAATCGGCTCGCAAAAGCATCCATATAAGTAAGGACATAAGATTGCAACTGCACAAAGTCCCCAGCATAAAAGGAAATTGCCAGAATGCTGATTGGGGTTTGAGTGTTTTAAACTATAAGTAGTAAGCTGAATCCCATAGCTTTTTCTTTTGCCTTTTGGCTTTTAACTTTTAACGTGTTTAGTAGGGTGGGCAACGCCCACCCGATAGCTAATAAAAGCTTAGATCAACTTGACAGCTTTTAGGCCGAAAAACAGGGCTAGGGCAGCACCAGTGGCACCCCCCAATATTAAGAAATAAGCTATAACAGCAGAGAGTTCCATTCAGTTTCCATGCAAGTGATTTCCCTAGCAAGTAGGGAGTTGGCAATATAAAGTATAATGCACCGCACGGGCGATTAATCTATTG
Source organism: Microcoleus sp. FACHB-831 (assembly GCF_014695585.1). Classification (NCBI taxonomy): domain Bacteria; kingdom Bacillati; phylum Cyanobacteriota; class Cyanophyceae; order Oscillatoriales; family Microcoleaceae; genus Microcoleus; species Microcoleus sp. FACHB-831. The sequence goes on from NZ_JACJON010000028.1 coordinate 703, forward strand.
GGTTTTACTATGCAATCTGTTATTAGTGTTGATTTGCCAAATGAATCTTACGACATCGCGATCGCGCCAGACAGCTTAGAGCAACTGGGTTCATTGATGGCGAAATTGAATGTGGGGAAGAAAGCCTTAGTGGTTTCTAACCGAGAGCTTTTCCGCTATTACGGTAAATCTGCGATCGCATCCCTCCAAGAAGCCGGGTTTGAAGTCGCATCCTGCACCCTCCCAGCCGGAGAACGTTACAAAAGCCTCGCCTCAGTCCAAAAAATCTACAGCGCCGCCTTTGAAAACCTCCTAGAGCGTTCCTCAACCTTAGTAGCTTTGGGGGGAGGCGTAATTGGCGATATGACAGGCTTTGCAGCAGCCACCTGGCTGCGCGGCATCAACTTCGTGCAAGTGCCAACCACACTTTTAGCGATGGTCGATGCCTCAATAGGCGGCAAAACTGGCGTCAATCATCCCCAAGGAAAAAACTTAATTGGCGCATTTTATCAACCCAAACTGGTTTTAATTGACCCAAAGGTGCTGTCTACCTTACCAGTGCGGGAATTTCGGGCTGGGATGGCAGAAGTTATCAAGTACGGCGTCATCTGGGATGCGGAGTTATTCGTTCAGATGGAGCAAGCTGCAAGCCTCGACCAACTAGACCACCTCGATGATGGATTATTGCAAGAAATTCTAATTCGCTCTTGCCAAGCAAAAGCAACTGTAGTTAGCAAAGACGAAAAAGAATCTGGACTGCGGGCAATTCTCAACTACGGACACACCATCGCTCATGCTGTAGAAAGCTTGACAGGCTATCGTTTAGTCAATCATGGCGAAGCTGTTGCAATTGGTATGGTAGCAGCAGGTCAATTGGCTGCTTATCTCGAACTTTGGGACAAAGCAGCCGCGCAGCGTCAGGATGCTTTAATCAGAAAAGCGGCATTACCTACTAAGTTGCCAGCAGGCGTTAATATTGAAGCGATAATCGAGGCGCTACAAAGCGATAAAAAAGTCCAAGCAGGTAAAGTGCGATTTGTACTTCCTACCCAGATTGGCGCTGCGACGGTGACTGACCAAGTACCCCAAGATTTGATTAGGCAAGTGCTGCGACAAATGGAATCTTAGTTGTTAACCGCAGCGTGTTACAGATAAAGGCAATAGACGTGCGGCTGCGGTTTAGTCTTTTTCGACTTTATAACCCAACTCGGCTAAGCGCAGGCGAGATTGCCGCCATTTGGGTTCGACTTTAACAAACAGTTCTAGATAGACTTTTCCAGCAATTAACTTTTGGATTTGTTCGCGGGCGGCGCTGCCAAGTGTTTTTAGCATAATACCGCTTTTACCTATCAAAATACCTTTTTGGGAATCGCGTTCAACGTTAATGCTAGCAAAAACGCGGGTAAGGTTAGGTTGCTCTTCTATCATCTCGATGATGACTGCTACTGAGTGGGGTACTTCTTCGCGGGTTAGCAGTAATATTTGTTCGCGGATTAGTTCGCCGATGATAAAGCGTTCCGGCTGGTCGGTTACTAAGTCTGGGGGATAATAGTATGGGCCAGGTTCTAGGCTGTTAATTAATGTTTGTTGTAGCGCGTCCGTGCCGTCGCCTGTAAGGGCGGAAAATTTGACAATTTCCCAGTTGTGAGGTTCAGCTAGCTGGGAATAGCTATTATTTATCCGCTGTGAATCTGCTGGTTGTTGATCTGATTTGTTTAATCCTAAGATAACTGGGGTTTTGGTTCGTTCTAGAATATCGACAATGAAGCGATCGCCCCCTCCAGCCTCGACGGAACCATCTACGACAAACAACACTACATCGACAGAATCAATGGCAATTCTGGCATTTTGAACTAATACTTTCCCCAGTTGGTGATGGGGTTTGTGGATTCCTGGAGTGTCCACAAAAATTATCTGCGCTTCTGGTGTCGTCAAAATTCCCCGCAGGCGATTTCGCGTAGTTTGGGCTACTGGGGAAGTGATAGCAATTTTTTGCCCTACCAGGCAGTTCATTAGCGTCGATTTGCCCACATTGGGGCGTCCGATGATGGCTATGAAGCCAGATTTAAATCCCTCTGGTGCTTGGGGAATAGTTTGCCATTCTGAAATTTCCGGTAGCTGGCTGTCTAAGGGTAAGTCTGTGTTGTCGTCGTCTTCCATATTGTGCGCGTGTTTTGCTTTATCAACTTGCCGATGTGCCCCAAAATGCCCAATTTACAAGAAGAATTACTTGCTTGTGGTTGGGACATTCCCCTTATAAGGAGGCGCAGGGGGAGTGCGTTTCCTCCAATGTACTGCGATCGCTAGCGTCGTAACCGATAGATTTTGCTTACTTTCTCAAAAAGCACGATGGATAACACTTAATAAAGTTAGTCTTTAGATAGATGAAGGAGAAATATTCTTGTGGGATGCCGTTTTCACCGCCTCAACTTCGTAACTGCGACTCTGCTATTTTCTCTAACTTCAAGCATCCAGGTGGTAGGGACAGGGTTAATAGGGGCTGCATCGGTTAGCGCCCAAACTACTGAAAATAGAAGTAAAGAGGCATTGCTGCTGTATCAAGCAGGTACGCAGCAGTATAACCAAGGTCAGTTTCGAGAAGCGTTACAGACGTTTCAAAAGGTTTTAGCACTCGCCAAAGTGAAGGGCGATCGCCAAGGTGAAACGGTTGCTCTCAACTACATTGGCTTAGTTTACTTTAATTTGGGACAATATCCCCAAGCCTTAAATTGCTACAACCAAACTTTAGTAATTACAAAAAAAATAGGTAACAAAGCGGGTGAAGGAGCAACGCTCAACAACATTGGCGCACTTTACACAACTTTAGGCCAATATGACCAAGCCTTGAAGTTTTTTTATCGAGCTTTGGTAATTATCAAACAAGTAGGTGACAAGGCACAGCAAGGAAAAACTCTTACTGGTATCGGGTCAGTTTACAACAATATGGGTGATTATAACCAAGCTTTAAAGTTCTTTAAGCAAGCTTTGGTAATTATCAAACAAGCAGGTGACAAAGCGCAACAAGGGAAAACTCTTACTGGCATTGGCGCAGTTTATAAAAACCTGGGTAAGTATCATCAATCTTTGCAATTTTTTGAGCAAGCTTTGGTAATTATCAACCAAGTAGGCGACAAAGCTCAACAAGGGAAAACGCTTACTGGTATTGCATCAACTTATTACATTTTGGGACAATATCCCCAATCTTTAAGCTTCTATAAACAAGCAAGAACCATTTTCAAAGAAGTCGGTAACAAGACGGGGGAAGCGACAGCACTCACGGGCATGGGGCCAATTTACTATCTTTTGGGTAAGTATGCTGATGCCGAACAAACGCTATTTGCTGCTATTAAGGTTATGGAGCTTCTGCGAAACGGACTACTTGATAGTGATAAAATTTCAATGTTTGAAACTCAGGCTGTCACTTACCGCTTGCTGCAACAAACACTTATTGCTCAGAAGAAGACAAATGCTGCTTTAGAAATCTCGGAGCGTGGCAGAGCTAGAGCGATTGTGGAGTTATTATCATCGCGGATCTCAGAAAGTACCGCGAATAAAGTCACTATTAAACCGCTAGAAATTAGACAAATACAGCTAGTTGCTAAAAAACAAAATGCCACATTAGTTCAATATTCGATTATCTATAATGATTTTCCCCTTGATGCTAATCAGAAATGGCGTCCAGCAGCAATTTTAATCTGGGCGATCGCGCCTACAGGTGAAGTGAGATTTCGCCTGGTCGATCTCAATCCTCTATGGCAACAACAAAAAACAACTATTAGACAGTTAATACCCAACTACTCAAACATTGTAATGGAGCATCCTAAATCCGAGCAAAAAGTTTCAAACGCTAGTAATTCTGTAGTAGCTATAGTCCAGCGCAGCAGAAACGATTTTTGGATAGAAGTCGCTTTAGTTCTAATCGTTTCTGCTAGCATCATCAGTATTGCTGCCTGGTTATGGCGATTTCGATGTAGCAATAATACAATTCTGGCAGAAGTAAGCCGCAAATCTCGCTGGTTAATTATTTCGTTGTTAATGTTATTAGTAGCTGGCAGTAATAAATTTTTATTGTTGTTGCCTCAAAACGAACCTATCGCCGATAGCGATCGCGGTTTGGGATTTGTTTTCAAAGCTCAGAAGTTTAGCCAGAGCGATCGCTTAAAGCAACTGCATAAACTTTTAATTGAACCAATAGCTGATTTTCTACCTAAAGATCCTAACGCCCATGTAATTTTTATTCCCCAATCCTTCTTATTCCTAGTTCCCTTCCCCGCCTTACAAGATGCCAATGGCAAATACTTGATTGAAAAACACACCATTCTCAGCGCACCCTCGATTCAAGTTTTGGATTTAACGCAAAAGCGCACGACAGGGATTTTTTATGGTGGTTCAAATGCGCTAATAGTTGGCAATCCTACTATGCCCAGCTTAGCTACCCATAGCGGTGAACCCGAACAAAAATTGCCCAGCTTACCTGGTGCCGAACAAGAAGCTATTGCGATCGCGCATTTACTTAAAACTCAAGCAATTATTGGCGATCGCGCCACTAAACGAGCCATCTTACAGAAGATGCCTTCATCGCGAATTATTCATCTAGCAACTCACGGGTTACTGGACGAACTTAGGGGGATGAATAGCGCGATCGCTCTTGCTCCTGACCCCCCTTCATCCCCACCTTACCAAGGCGGGAGAGGCAAGGTTAACGGTTTTCTTACCGCTGAGGAAATTTTGGATACAAAGATTAAGTTAAACGCCGAATTAGTTGTTTTGAGTGCTTGCGACACTGGCAGAGGAAAAATCACAGGCGATGGCATTGTTGGGTTATCGCGTTCGCTAATTTCTGCTGGTGTCAAGAGTGTAGTTGTCTCGCTGTGGTCGGTTCCAGATGCTCCTACGGCATTTTTGATGACAGAGTTTTATCGCCAGATGCAACAACAACCAGATAAGGCGCGATCGCTGCGAAAGGCAATGCTAACCACAATGAAACAACACCCCAATCCCAAAGATTGGGCGGCATTTACTCTCATTGGTCAAGCTGATTAATATCAATAAAATTATTAAGGCTATCTCTAATTTAGAATTATCCTTCATTTAAATTAACGATAATACATACTCGCCTTCGTTAACAGCATGGTTAGTTGAAACATCAAACACTAAACCATCTGAAGAGGCACAAATATCAATTAATTTAGGTAACTCTAACTCTTTATTAAAACTCAAAATCTGGTAAAGCCTTTCTCCAGCTTTAACAAAACTACCCAACTGCAATCTTGATTGAATCATGCCTCCAACTGGCGCATAGTATTTAATAATGCTAGTTTTTGCAATAGATCTCATTGTCTCCGAAGCAGGGAGGGGATAACCAGCGATCGCTAATATTTTTTTAGCAGCTAGATAATTTTTTATTCCCTCTACACCTTTAGCGACAGACTCTGGATTCATTTGCATTCCCCCACCCAGTTCTAGCGTCCAAGACTCTATATCAAATTGGATAGGTTTTCCCACCTTCCCCAGCCTATCTTCTAGTGCTAGCCAAGGATTGATAAAAGCTTCATCAAAAGCATTACCATCATATTCATCTAATAAAATTCCATAATCTAGCAAAAAATATTTTGCACTTTCTTCTCTACCACGAAAACCATAGATGTAGTCTATAGCTTGATTAGAAGAACTATGGATGTCTATAACATAATCTGCATCTAAACATAAAGATTGCAATTGGTAGCGATATCGCTCGTTGAATGGAACGCTGCTAGGAGAATTTATTTTTTCTAAGAGCTTTGCAAAACTTTTTTGAATGCGCTTTAAATATTTTTCTCTTATAGCATCTATCTCAAGCTCGATATAATATTCATCGCATCCTGGGGCGCGATCGCTACTTTCATAGTCCCAAAAGATGCGGTTCCAGTCTTTACCATCGTAGATATTATATCGACCAGTAGAAAAGACGTGCGATCGCTGATTTGTGCTAATAGGGTTGCACACTGGCACCAGCCAAATTTCACCGTTTATCTGGCTGGCGTCTAGCGTTGTCAAAAACTCAATCAACTGGTGAATAACCGCATTGCCAACAATTTCAGCACCGTGCAGATTGGCTTGCAGATATGCCTTTTTACCAGGGTTAGCACCGATAAATTTATACAGTTGAATTGACAAGCGATCGCCTGAAGCAAGATGCTGAATCGGAATGGTAGAAATATTCGGAATCATGGACTAAATATTTTAGATAGCTCAAGCCTTGCCAAAGAATAATTTTGCCTTTTCAAGTCCCCGGTAAATTACGCAACCGCTCATCAAAATGCGTGCGGTCAGCCAGGGCATGAAGTAAGGGGCCGTGCGAACCAAATTCTACTATACTAACCGAACCAACCGGACATCCCAAACGATAGCGGAAGCGACCGACATCAATACCTAAAAGTTCGCACAGCATAATGCGAATTGTAGCTTTGTGCGAGACAATCAACACATTTCCCGTGCTATAAAGCTGCTGAATTTCTTCAATAACTTGTAGAGAACGGTGCGCGATCGCTATAGCAGCTTCACCATCAGTCGGCGGATACCAAGCAGGATCTGCAATCCAACGAATGTAATCATCGTGGTATTGCTTGCTAACCGTTTCTATCGATTGTCCTTCCCACTTGCCATAGTTAATCTCCTTCAACCCCTCCCGCAGTTGCAACTCCATTCCCACTGCTTCTTGCAATGGTTGCGCCGTCGCTTTAGTGCGTTGCATGGGACTGCAAAAAATAGCTTCCCAAGAGGTATCGCGGTAAGCAGCAGCAAAAGCCTTTGCCATATCCAAACCATCTGGGGTTAGTTCTGGATCTATCGAACCGCAGAAAACATTATCTCGGCTGCGGGCAGTTTGTCCGTGACGGAGGAAGTATAGAGTTAGGCTCAAGGTAATTTTCTCTGATGGTCTGAGTTAAGGATACAACGCTTCGCGATCGCGAGGACGCTTGCTCAATGGTATACCTATTAATTCATCCCGATCGCTGCAACTTTACGAGGGAGATTGATGTATGCTTGTCAAGCGTAAAATCTACCTCACTTAACCAATGACTACGCAACCTCGCGGCTATGGCTGGATTCCAGACCGACCAGACTCAAGAGACATTAAATATTCTGCACCTCAACAAGTAATTAGCAATTTACCGCCAAAAGTAGATCTGCGATCGCAGTTACCAGCAGTTTACGAGCAAGGTTCTATTGGTAGCTGTACGGCACAATCAATTAGTGCAGCATTTTACTTTTGTCAAACCAAGCAAAAGATATTTTCTTTTGAGCCTAGTAAACTATTTACTTATTATGTTACGCGAGATATTGAAGGAACAATTAACCAAGATTGCGGCGCAACGCTGAGAAATACCATTAAGTCTATTAACAAATTTGGCGTCTGTCCTGAATCAATTTGGCCTTATAAACCAGAACGGTTAATGGTTCAGCCAACTCCTACCTGTTACGACACTGCTAGCAGACATATAGCTATTTCTTACAGTCAGGTTACGCAGAGTTTACGCCAGCTAAAAGGTTGTCTAGCTTCTGGCTTTCCTTTCGCTTTGGGCATGACAATTTATGAAACTTTTGAAAGCGAAGAGGTAGCTAAGACAGGGAAGTTAAATTTACCTTGGACTAATGAACAACTGGTGGGAGGTCATGCAGTATTAGCAGTTGGATATGATGACTCCCAGAAGAGATTCATCCTTAGAAACTCTTGGGGTAAGCAATGGGGAATGGCTGGTTATTTTACCGTACCTTATGATTATATTTTGAATCCCGATTTAGCTGCTGACTTTTGGACAGTAAGAATAGTCAAGTAATTAATAATAAGAGTAAGGGCAATACTCGCTGCGCTCGTTCGCTTCGCTACGCGCTTTATTTGTAGCGAGAAGGGCGATCGCTGTCATTGCACGCACAACTCTTTCAGAACATCAGCCAAGTCTACTCGTGAGTCGTGCCATCAGGCATAATTGCACCAGTTAGCTTCGCCTTTGCATCGCCTTGCCCCAGGTTTGCTCCGTTTGCTCCTTTGAGATTGGCATATTCTAGGTTGGCTCTCTCCAGTTTTGCCCCACGAACGTCTGCTCCTGTTAGGTTTGCCCAACTCAAATTTGCTCCACTCAAATTTGCTCCACAAAGTTTTGCTTCGCTCAAATCTGCCCCACTTAGATTTCCGTAAAAGCCTACCCCAACCAAATTAACTCCAGCCAGAATAGAGCCACTGAAATTTGCATTACGAGTATTTACATCTTTCAGATTCGTTTTACGCAGGTCTGCCGCGGTTAAGTTAGCAACCTCTAAATTTGTCCGGCTCAGTTTTGCATTAAATAGGTTTGCTGCCGTTAGATCAGCACCGCTCAAGTCTGTCTCAGTTAAGTTAGTTTCGCTTAGATTTGCTTCAAGGAGTTTTGCTCTGCTTAAATTTGCCTTAGTCAGGTTGGCACCACTCAAGTTTGCTTCACTCAAGTCCGCTTCACTCAAATTTGTTGAGCTTAAATTCGCCCCACTCAGGTTTACCCCACTCAGGTTTACTCTACTTAGATTAGTGCCAGCCAAGTTAACATTTTTCAGCGATGAATCAGGAGCAATTAAGTAAGCACCTGCTTTAACAGGATCGAAACCTGTAGGGAATATAGTTGCTTTGTTGCAAAGTGCTTGGTGAAGATTGGCACCATGAAGATTTGCTCCTTCAAGATTTGCCTCTAGCAAGTTAGCATTACTCAAATTGGCATTACTTAGGTCTGCCCCCATCAACTTAGCTGTCTTAAGATATGACCCATCCAAGTTGGCTCCACGTAAGTTGGCTCCGCTCAGGTTTGCCCCCCATGATAGATTAGCTCGACTGAGATTAGCTCCAGCAAGATTAGCTCCAGTAAGATTAGCCTTCTGTGACAGATCCGCCTCTGTAAGGTTTGCTCCGCTTAAGTTCGCCCCGCTTAGGTCTGCACTGGGCAAATATGCACTTGTTAAGTTTGCCTTTGTGAGTTTTGCATTTGTTAGATTGACCGCACCAGTTAGTTTTGCTTTACTAAGGTTGGCATTTTCGAGATTGGCTTCGCTCAGGTTCACGCTAGATAAGTTTGCTTCACACAGTTCAGCTCTCCTCAAATTTGCCCCTCTGAGGTTTAGGTAGCTCAGGGATGTTCCACTTAAATTTGCTCCAGCTAGGTTAATCCCACAAAAGTCTCTTTCTTTCTCGTTGTAACGCCTCAAAAATTCTTCAGCACTGATAACTGGTTCTTGATTCTCGTCCTCCGCTTCATCCTCTTTCATCAGCAGCAGCATCATTCGCTCTACTTTGAATTCTTCATCCCTAGATTCTTGATTCTCGTCCTCCGCTGCATCCCCTCTCATCAACAGCATCATCCGCTCTAGTTTGAATTCTTCATCGCTAAAGGTTGTGACTGTTCGCTCTTGTTGTTCAACTGGAACAATTTCCTCTTGCTCAGTTTCAGCAGCATCGAAATTACTATCAGCTACCTCTACCACCGATTCGTTAAACTCAGCCCTTAGTAGCGGTTCGTTCGCTTCGTGGCGCTGTTGTAAATAAGCTACTTGCTCGGATAACTGCGCGATCGCACCTTGCCAACTTTCCAAGTGCTGCAACTCAGGGCGCATCTGAAATTGTTGGCTCAGATCATCTAACTGGCGTTTCATCCGTGTAGCATATTTCGACAGAATATTTTGCCGTTCTTCTAGCTGTGAAATCCTCGAAACTAGGGACGCTAGATCCATTTGTTCAGCCATATTTATTAGCCTCCAGCCAACTACGCTTATTCTCTCTTATGCTGGGCGTATGGCAGGAATGATTTCTGTAAAACTTGTGTCTAGCTTCCCAGTATGAAACTAACCAATAAAAGCGAAGTGCGATCGCGCTGCTACGCGATCGCACCACCCCATAAGCTCTTACAGGCAGTATTTGTTTGTATAAACCCCGCCCTTTAGCAAGGGCGATCTTAGAATTACCACTTCAAAAACGCGGCATCAACTCCCTGTTCTCGCTTGAGCTTTGCATCTTTCTCAAACCAAGCGATCGCCTGTTCTAGCGTTAAATCCTCAATAGCAACACCGTATTCCTGGGCGATGTGTTTCAACACCTTCAACGATGAAATTGTTAGTCTAGCTAAAAATTTTTCCTCGGTAGATAGTAAAGCTGCATCTACCTTAAGTGCTTCTTCAAATGTCAAAAATTGCGTTGATGGTTGTCCTTGTGCAGACATAAATATTTTACTCACTTTGCTTTAATCAAATACCCGCACCGATGCTGTCCGTCGATAATCCAGTGCGTCCGTTCTACTTTACAATCTTGCAAGGCAGCGGCAAACATTTCTAATTCATGTCCGCAAACGCTGGGAAAAGATGAGGCAACGTGGGATATTGCACAGTTATGCTCGGCCAATATAAACTGAGAATCGCTTTCTTCTATGGAATACCACTCTGCCATATAGCCTTCGGCTTTGCGGAGTTCGACGAGTTTAGCAACGCGATCGCGCAACGTCCCCCCACCCAGACGCTCTCGATATTCCATCGCCTTGCGTTCCCAGTGCTTGCGTAAAACCGAGCTAGCTTGCTCGTAACCCAGCGTTTCTGTCAATGTGTCTAAGAAATCAACAGCAAACTCACCGTAACGACTGGGGAAGCGATCGCGCCCCGCACGACTTAGCTTATAAACGTGCTGCGGGCGTCCCATCCCCGCTTGCACCTGTTGATATACAATTAACCCTTCCGTCTCCAAATCCTTAAGATGGCGGCGAATCGCCTGCGGACTAACCTCCAAAACGTCTGCTAACTCAATAGCAGTAGCTTGACCTTGTTTCAGTAAATGTTGCAAGATGTCCTGCTTGGTCGAAGACTGCTGAGTGGTCGCCATCGTCATTGCCAGAAAATCCCCATTTGACTTTGACAACATCCCTGTTGCTAAAATACCCTAAAATAGAGATAAGCAACACAGGTGTTGTTTTACTATTGTAATTGCAGTCTGCCCAGCATAGCTACTGACCGCCTGCCATCCTGAGAGATTAGTCCACAACACGAGAGAACACGCGAATCAATGAGCGCCAGCGTTAAAACCTTAGTAAATCAGCCCTATAAGTACGGCTTCATCACCGACATTGAGGCAGATATAATTCCTCGTGGACTCGACGAGGACGTTATCCGCCTGATCTCCGCCAAGAAAGAAGAACCGGAGTTCATGTTGGAATTTCGCCTCAAAGCCTACCGTCAATGGCAGAAAATGAAAGAGCCAACCTGGCCTCATGTCAAGTATCCCGCCATTGACTACCAGGACATGATCTACTACTCCGCGCCCAAGCAAAAGCCCAAACAGCTAAACAGCTTGGAAGAAGTAGATCCAACCCTGTTAGAAACTTTTGAGAAGTTAGGAATTTCCCTTTCCGAACAGAAGCGCCTCACCAACGTCGCAGTAGACGCAATTTTTGATAGCGTTTCAGTCGCCACCACATTCAAAGATAAGTTAGCAGAAAAAGGCGTAATTTTCTGTTCAATTTCCGAAGCATTGCGCGAACATCCAGAGTTAGTTAAAAAATACCTCGGCAGCGTTGTCCCAGTAGCCGATAACTATTTTGCTGCCCTCAACTCAGCCGTATTCAGCGATGGTTCCTTTGTCTACATTCCCAAAGGCACAAAATGCCCGATGGAACTATCTACATATTTCCGCATTAATAGCGGAGATACGGGACAATTTGAGCGCACCTTAATTATCGCAGAAGAAGGCAGTTCAGTCAGCTATTTAGAAGGCTGCACCGCGCCTATGTACGACACCAACCAACTGCACGCAGCAGTTGTGGAATTAGTCGCACTAGACAACGCCGAAATCAAATATTCGACGGTACAAAACTGGTACGCCGGAGACGAAAACGGCAAAGGCGGAATTTACAATTTTGTCACCAAGCGCGGCTTGTGCCAAGGTGTAAATTCTAAGATTTCTTGGACGCAAGTAGAAACAGGTTCAGCTATTACCTGGAAATACCCAAGTTGCGTTTTAGTAGGCGATAACTCAGTAGGTGAATTCTACTCAGTTGCCCTCACCAACCACTATCAGCAAGCCGACACCGGAACCAAGATGGTGCATATCGGCAAAAACACCCGCAGCACGATTATTTCTAAGGGAATTTCTGCTGGTAAATCTCAAAATAGCTATCGCGGTTTGGTGAAAATCGGCCCCCAAGCCAAGGGTGCTAGGAATTATTCCCAGTGCGACTCGATGCTGATTGGAGACAATGCCCAAGCGAATACTTTCCCATATATTCAAGTGCAGAATAACACTGGAAAAGTAGAACACGAAGCTTCTACTTCCAAAATTGGGGAAGAACAGTTATTCTATTTTTCTCAGCGCGGCATTTCCGCAGAAGATGCTATCTCGATGATGATTAGTGGCTTCTGTAAGGATGTGTTTAATCAGCTACCGATGGAGTTTGCTGTTGAAGCTGATAGATTGCTGAGTCTGAAGTTAGAAGGAAGCGTGGGTTAACTCTCATAATTCTCGTTCCCAGTCTCCGGCTGGGAACGCAGACTGTGAGGCTCTGCCTCATATCTGGATATCTGGAGGCAGAGCCTCCCTAATAGCATTCCCAGGTAGAACCTGGGAACGAGGGAACGCAAAGGGCGCAAAGGAATACAAGAGGAGAAAGATGATTATTGAGAATAGTGAGGTCATCCTATCAGTTCGCGATCTCACGGCGGATGTTGATGGAAATCAGATCCTTAAGGGTTTGAATTTGGAAGTTAAGGCGGGAGAAATTCACGCTATCATGGGGCCAAACGGCTCTGGAAAGAGTACGTTTTCTAAGGTTTTAGCTGGACATCCCGCCTATAAAGTTACTGGCGGCGAGATTGTTTTTCGGGGGCAAAATCTCCTGGAATTGGAACCAGAAGAACGTTCTAAGGCTGGGGTATTTTTGGCTTTCCAATATCCTCTAGAAATTCCGGGTGTCAGCAATTTAGATTTTTTGCGCGTTGCCTATAATTCCCGCCGCAAGAGTCAGGGATTAGAGGAATTGGATGTTTTTGATTTTGACGAGTTGGTGCGAGAAAAGCTGGACGTGGTAAAGATGAATCCTGCTTTTCTCAGCCGCAGCGTGAATGAAGGTTTTTCTGGTGGTGAGAAGAAGCGGAATGAAATTCTGCAAATGGCGCTACTAGAACCTAAGTTAGCAATTTTGGATGAGACTGATTCGGGGTTGGATATTGACGCTTTGAAGATTGTTTCTGGTGGCGTTAATCAGTTGGCAAAGCCTGACAATGCAACTTTGTTGATTACTCACTATCAGCGGTTGTTAGATTACATCGTTCCAGACTACGTTCATGTTATGGAAGCTGGGCAGATTGTCACGACTGGTGGTAAGGAATTGGCGCTGGAATTAGAAGCACACGGTTATGAGTGGGTGCGGGAAGAAGAAGCGGCTGAGGTGGGTGCAATATGAGCCAAGTACGTTCTATTCCCAGTCCAGAGGAAATTGGCTTAAAGCCTGCTGCGAGTAATAGAGATGCGAAGTTGACTGAGTTGTTAACGCAGTCTCAGAGTGTACCTTTACAGATAATTGAACCAGAAATTCTTAGCTGGTTGAAAGAGTTGCGCGATCGCGCTTCTGCTTGGATACCTAATTTCAAGTTCCCCACAACGCGGGATGAGGAATGGCGTTTTACTGACATCTCGCCTCTGTTGCAGTTGTCTTTCCAAGCTGCTAAACCTGTTGATTTGCCAGCGTCAGCAATTGAAGGGTTGGCTTTAGCAGAAGCAGCTAATAGCCGTTTAGTATTTGTGAATGGGGTTTATGCACCCGCGCTGTCATCAGTTGCTAATTTGCCGGATGGCATTTTTGTCGGTAATTTAGCTCAATTGCCCATAGTTTATCGCACTCGCATTGGCAATTATCTCGCTCAACAAGAAGGCGCAGATGATGTGTTCACCGCGCTCAATACGGCGGGTTTAACAGATGCGGCTATAGTGTGGGTGTCGAAGAATGTTGTAGTTGAGACACCAATTCACCTGCTGTTTCTGTCTACTTTTAGCGATGCGCCGAGTGTTTCTCAACAACGCTGTTTGGTAGTTGCTGAAACTAACTCGCAAGTAACTTTGATAGAAGATTATTTGCCAGTTGGCGATTGGTGTGCGGATAAGACTCATCCGTATTTAATCAACAGCGTTACAGAAGTTTGGGCGGAAGAAAACGCGCAGATTCACCACAACCGGGTTCAACGAGATAGTGGCGCGGCGTTTCATATTGGCAAGACTGCGATCGCGCAATCGCGCCACAGTCGTTATACGTGTACTTCTGTTAGTTTGGGCGGGAAAATATCGCGCCATAATTTAGAAGTGTCCCAGTTGGGCGAACAAACAGAAACAACGCTTAATGGTTTGACGATGATTGCAGGCGAACAAGTGGGCGATCTTCACAGCGCGATCGCGCTTACCTATCCTCACAGTATTACGCGCCAGGTGCAGAAAAATATTGTGAGCGATCGCGCTCATGCTGTTTTTAACGGTAGAGTCTTTGTTGCTAAAGCAGCACAATTGACAGATGCTGGGCAATTAAATCGTACTTTGCTGTTATCGCCCAAAGCCAGAGTCGATACCAAACCCCAACTAGAAATTATTGCCGATAACGTCAAATGCAGTCACGGTGCAACGGTTAGTCAGTTAGATGATGAGGAAGTCTTTTATCTGCAAAGTCGCGGCTTAGATAAAGCTAGCGCCCATAACTTGCTGATTGACGCTTTTGCCATAGAAATTATCAACCAGATTCCTGTCGAATCTCTGCAAAAAAGCCTTTCTCGATGCGTGGCTTGTAGAACAATCGAATAATCATTCATGGTTAATAGTTCATCGTACATAGCAATGAACAATGGACTATGAACCATGAACAATGAAAAATCAACCATCAGCAAATTTGTATGACTATTACCAAAGAAAGAACGCTAGCCGATAAAGTCCGTGCAGACTTCCCAATTTTGCACCAGGAAGTCAACGGCAAACCCCTAGTTTATTTGGATAATGCCGCAACATCTCAAAAACCTCTAGCGGTATTAAACAGCATTCGGGATTATTACGAAAAGTATAATTCCAACGTACATAGAGGAGTTCATACTCTCAGCGCCAAAGCTACAGATGCTTACGAAGGTGCGAGGGATAAAATTGCTGCTTTTGTGAATGCAGCTTCGCGCCAAGAAATTATTTATACTCGAAATGCCAGCGAAGCGATTAACTTAGTCGCCTACAGTTGGGGCATGAACCATTTGCAGCGGGGTGAGGAAATAATCCTCTCTGTAATGGAACACCACAGCAACTTAATTCCCTGGCAGTTTGTGGCGCAAAAAACTGGCGCGGTGCTGAAGTTTGTTGAACTTACACCAGACGGAGCTTTTGATTTAGAACAATTTAAGACTCTGATTTCAGATAAAACAAAACTGGTTAGTACGGTTCACGTTTCTAATACTTTGGGATGTATTAATCCAGTTAAAGAAATTTGCGCGATCGCTCACCACTACGGTGCTAAAGTCTTAATAGACGCTTGCCAAAGTGCGCCCCACATGACGTTAGATGTGCAAGCGATGGACTGCGATTGGCTAGTAGCTTCTAGCCACAAAATGTGCGGTCCGACGGGGATTGGCTTCCTTTATGGTAAGTTAGATTTGCTGCGGTCGATGCCTCCATTTTTGGGCGGTGGCGAAATGATTGCCGATGTGTTTTTAGATCGTGCAACCTATGCCGATTTGCCCCATAAATTTGAAGCGGGAACGCCATCAATTGGGGAAGCGATCGCCCTCGGTGCAGCAGTAGATTACCTAACAGCAATTGGCATGGACAAAATCCACGCCTACGAAGCCGAATTAACAGGCCATCTGTGG
This sequence comes from Microcoleus sp. FACHB-831, assembly GCF_014695585.1. Lineage (NCBI taxonomy): Bacteria > Bacillati > Cyanobacteriota > Cyanophyceae > Oscillatoriales > Microcoleaceae > Microcoleus > Microcoleus sp. FACHB-831. The sequence continues at coordinate 16,549 of NZ_JACJON010000028.1, forward strand.
GAACAATTGCAGCAAATTCCTGAAATCAAACTCTACGGGCCACAACCTGATAGTAATGGCGAAGGTAGAGCCGCATTAGCGGCTTTTACTGCTGGGGATGTCCACCCTCACGACTTGTCTACAATTTTAGACCAATCTGGAATTGCCATCCGCGCCGGACATCACTGCACTCAACCTTTACACCGTTATTTAAAAGCTCAATCTACTGCAAGAGCGAGTTTGTATTTCTACAATACCCGCGAAGAAATTGATGTCTTCATCGCCACTTTGAAAGAAGCCATCGAATTCTTTGGCGGTATCTTTGGTTAATAAGTAGGGTGGGCAATGCCCACCTTACCCATACAAAATATTAAAAATTGAGCAAATTGTATAATGATTACCACCTCAACTCCAGCCGAACAGAGAACCGTGCTAGATAATATTAGCTGGGAAACTTTTGAAGCTTTGCTGAAAGATACAGGGGAGGATAGAAAATCTCGATTTGCTTACGATAATGGCACTTTAGAAATTATGTCTCCCCTCTACGAACATGAAAATCCTAAGATTCAGTTCGATCGTTTCATATTCGCATTAGCTGAAGAACTAGAAATTGAGATTAAAAGTGCTGGTTCTATGACTCTGAAGCGACGAGCAGCAAATAGAGGAATAGAACCAGATAATTGCTACTATATCCAAAACGAACCAGCAGTCAGAAGCAGGCAAGAACTCGATTTAGCAACCGATCCGCCGCCTGACTTAGCAATTGAAATCGACATTACCAGCAGTTCTGTTAATAAATTTGGGATTTATTCAGCGCTAAATGTACCGGAAATTTGGAGATATAACGGGCGAATTTTGAGATTTTATCAGTTGGTAGAACTGCAATATGTTGAGTGCGATTTAAGCTGTGCATTTCCCCTAGTATCGGTAAGTGAAATGAGCGGATTTATTGAGCAAAGTAAAACCATCGGGGAAATTGCTTTGCTGAAATCATTCCGAGCTTGGGTGAGGGATAAGATAGCATAGATTGTTGGCGATTTGACCAGACACATTTCCACGCAATTTTTACACTGTTACTTGAAGGCTCAGTCTGCGGCACAGGCCAGTTTGTATTTCTACAATACGCGGTTAGAAATTGATACGTTCATCGCGTCTTTGAAGTAAGCTATCCGAGTTTTTTTGCGGGCTTTTTGGTTGATTTGGTGGCGTGGGCAATGCCCACTCTACTCACCGTCTTGCAAACGTGGTGTTTAGTTTAATTTGCCCTACCTGCTTACAATAAGGCGTTTTAGGCTACGAAACGTAAATAGAATTTGCAGGCTGTATATTTGTATAAATTTTGGAGGTTTTATGGCAGTCATTATTAGTATCTTTAATAACAAAGGTGGAGTAGGTAAAACTACTTATATGTTTCACATAGCGCACCTTCTTGAGCGTTCTGGTAAGACTGTACTAATGGTTGATTGTGATAGCCAATGCAATCTAACTGCTTATGCTATGCCTGAGAGCGCTATCGAACGAGCGTGGAGTGAGCGTGGAAATAGTATTTGGCGGGCAATTGAGCAAGTTTATCGAGGGATTGGAGACGTTCGCCAACGAAGGCCATCCCAAATCAACCCAACAGACTATCCAAAACTTTACCTTATCCCTGGTGATTTACTTCTGAGTAACTACGAAGACAAATTAGGTGATACATGGAACAGTGCAAGAGGTGGCAGTGAACCTGATTTACGAGTGCAATCAGCTATCTATCGGTACATAAATTGGGCGGCTGAACTTATTAAGGCCGATATTGTTATGGTTGATCTCGGACCTAACCTCGGAGCGCTAAATCGCGCTGTACTTGGGGCTAGTGATTATTTCATAGTTCCGATTGCGCCTGACCTATTCTCGATTCGAGGTACAGAAAACCTTGGCTCCAAGCTTGAGGCATGGCGCCAAGGATGGGAGCAATGCAATAATGCCTGGAACGACAAAACTTTAGACCTGCCGCATGGTAGTCCTACATTTCTAGGCTATGTGATGCAACAGCATAATATCCGCAACGATTCAGAAGAAGGAATGACTAAGGGTTGGCAGATATTCGGCAATCGCATTGAGTCGGCTATTCAACAGAATATAGTGGACTGCTTGGAACGTTTTGAACAAGTGTACCATTGGGATGATAACACCTTTAATTTAGGCAAAATCCCTAATCTGCACAGTTTAATTCCGTACTCGTTAGAAGCCAAAAAGCCAGTGTTTGATTGTACAAGAAAAGATGGTCTTAATGGGGCACACATCAGTAGAGCTAGAGACTCAGTTGCTTATTTTGACCCCATAGCACAAAGACTTATTACCGTGATTAATACTCACTAACCAAGAAAAATGCTTGCTTGGGTTCTTTCACAGGGTTCCTGATGAATAGAACGACATTAACCAAAACCTCAGTGAGAAGCGATCGCACCCCCAACCCAGAACAAAAATAAAGAGCGATCGCTCTTATTCATCTGCGGTAATCTGCATTTATCTGCGGGTAAAATAAAAACGCGATCGCTCCCTCAACTACAACATTAGTGAGGAGCGATCGCATCTGAGAAAATAACTTAGGTAGCCACCCACGAAAAATTAGGATGACCAACCTTAGATTGAGGATTGCTTGCAGCTTGTTGTTTACTATATTTGTCGCGTCTCCTAGCGTCGGCGAAAATCAGTCGCCCTACTTCCGGCGCAACCAAATAGCAACAACTGACCAAGCACAAAAAACAATGGACAACAACCTGCAAGCTATCCTCGATGACGATGCAAAGCTAGAAAAGCTAGCTTCTGGCTTCCAGTTTACAGAAGGGCCACTGTGGAACCCTGACGGATTCCTACTCTTCAGCGATATCGCTGGAGATACTATCTATAAATTCACCTCAAACAAAAAAGCTGAAGTATTTCGCCGCCCTTCTAAGAAGGCTAATGGCAATACTCTAGATCGGCAAGGACGGCTGCTTACTGCTCAACACGACGATCGCCGCGTCACGCGCCTGGAAAATGACGGCAAATTAGTCACGTTAATTGAACGATATGAGGGCAAACGGCTCAACAGCCCAAACGATCTTGTAGTTAAGTCAGACGACAGCATCTACTTCACCGACCCACCCTACGGTATTAGCAGCCAGCAAGAGGAATTGGGCTTTTATGGTGTCTATCGACTGGATAAAGAGGGTAAGCTGACTTTGTTGGTTAAAGACTTCGTGCGCCCCAATGGAATTGCTTTCTCGCCAGACGAGAAAAAACTTTATGTTGATGATTCGGACCAAAGCCACATCCGCGTTTTCGACGTACAGCCGGATGGTACTTTGGCGAACGGGCGCGTCTTTGCCGAACTAAAAGACCCCAGCAAACAAGGTCGCCCAGATGGTATGAAGGTAGACTTGCAGGGTAATGTCTACAGCACTGGACCGGGGGGCGTGTGGATCTTTTCACCCTCTGGCGATTTTCTGGGGGCGATCGCCGTACCAGAGACTACCACTAACCTGGCTTGGGGCGACAGCGACTACAAAACGCTCTACATCACTGCTGGCAACAGCCTCTACAGCATCCGCCTCAAAGTAGCGGGGGTGCGTCCTGGAACAACGGGGAGCAACTAAGGTGGTGTAGTAGCGATCGCCCCAGCCTTAATTATCAGGCCCAGATACTATGCGCGGCTCTCCATTCTGGGCGGTAACATTTTCATAAACGCCGCGATCGCGCTTCACTAACTTGCTAAATCCCATGCTCTTGTAATCGTTGTCTGATGTGGGAACCATCAGTCTTGGCACGCTTAACATCCGCTTCACGGGAGCATCAACAGGAGTGCTGCCCAAATCGCGTTTTGCTAAGTTGCACAACTCACCCCAAGTAGTCACTTGCTGGTTCATGCCGTGCATAACTTCAACCTGCTCGTTGTTGCTAGGACAGAAATAATCGTACAAGGGCATGGGAATAATCTCTATCTCAAAGTAGTAGATGAATTCTTAAAAATATCTATATTTTAACTTAGCTAAATTTTGCGGAACATTCAAGGGATAAAAGCTAAATTAAGCATTAAAATAATAGCTTTTGAAAAGAGCGTGCAAAATACAATTGTGTTATTTGCAAAAACCTATCTAAAAGCTGAGACGAAATAGTTAAAGGTTAAGACTAATGGTTGATTACGCCTAACTATTCAAGCTGACACAATCGCACCATAAGGCTTGGCGACAGGCGATCGCATAATAACTATAATGATTAGATCTTGGATGGTAATTGGGGGCGTAACTTTATTAGTCGCCCTAGCTAGTAACTTCATAACACCTAATGATGTCAAATGGTTTAACCGGCTGCAAAAACCAAAGTGGTTAACCTTTATACCCGCTATCCCTCTCATCTGGACAACCGTTTTTATTTGCGGTGCTTGGTCAGCTTACATTGTCTGGGAACAAAGCCAAGGAAGCCAGAGAAAGTGGTGGATTATGGGCTTTTACCTGCTTTTGGAGGTGGTTACAGTTGCCTATAACCCTCTGATGTTGAGGCTCCGCAGTCTTAAAATTGGCACTATCGTCGGCGGAACGGGAGCCATTTTAAGCATACTTCTGGCACTGGCTGTGTGGCAAGTTTCAGGCTGGGCGTCTTTATTGCTATTACCTTATATCATTTGGAGTCCAATTGGCACTTATACCACTTGGGCGATAATGCGCCTTAATCCTGATGATGCTTAATCGATTACAGATTTTAGATTGGCGATCGCCTCGTGCTGTTTGCAGATTTGAGGCTTGCATATAAAACATTAATCCCCCAATTTCTTACACCAAACTCGCAATATATTACTCATTTGCTGCAATATTGCTTGCTAGTTTTACTCCCATTAATTCGTACAATTTTGCAGTTTTTCTAATCACATCTTGGGCATCAAACTCTCGCAACACTTTCTCTCTTGCGGCGGCTCCCATTGCTTGACATAGTTGTATATCTTTCAAAAGTATCTCAATAGCATTCGCCAGCACGCGAGCATTTTTAACGGGAACTAAAAAGCCATTTTCTCCATGATTGACGACATCTCGACAGCCGGGAACATCAGTTGCTACAAGTGGCTTCCCCATTGCTCCAGCTTCTATCAAAATTTTAGGAACGCCTTCTCCTCCGTGTGAAGGAAGTACGACAATAGTTGACAGGGCAATAAGGTTTTCAATTTTATCTGTATGTCCCAAAAGGTCAACTGCCCCTTCATTGCGCCAAAGTTCTAGAGTCGTCTCAGAGATCGCTGTTGGATTTCCAGGATCTGGCGCACCAGCTATTTGAAACGTCGCGCAGTATCCTTTTGTCTTCAGGATGCGGGCAGCTTGAACGAATTCAATTACTCCCTTGTCGCCTAGCAGCCTAGAAGCGAACAGGACGACTGGAGAGGGTATAGCATCTGGATGGCTGGGGCGTGGTGAGAAGCGCTTCACGTCTACGCCAGAGCTTTTTATTACTACTGTTTGGTCGGGAACTATCAGCTTTCCTTTTGCGAAAGCTTGCAGGTCATCCATATTTTGAAATACCACGCGCACCCTTTTGGCAGTCAATAGCTGCCGATACAGAAAGCGGATGACTGGTCGCAAAATTCGAGCTTTTAAATCGTTGCTGATAAAGATATAGCCCAAACCCGTTACAGCATTGACAACTGCTTTCGTCCCGCTTAGACCTGCGGCAATGGTTCCGTACAAAACGCACTTAATAGTAAAGTGATGGACGGCGGATGGCCTCTCGCGAAGGTAAATGAATGTTAGGTGAAGGATGGTCAGGAGTTCGACTAAAGGGTTGACACTGCGGCGACTTAGTTGCAATTCAATCCAACGAAACCCTTCTGCTTGCAGTCTTTCAACGTAGGCATCCCAAGGGGAAACTAAGACGACTTCGGTTCCCTGACGGCGGAGGAATCTAGCTAAAGGTAGACGGAAATTGTAGAGATACCAGCCAGTATTAGCAACAAGCAATATTTTGAGGCTATGTTTGTTTTCCACACCACTTATCTCCACCGCGGTTTACTAATTAGTTTATATTGCAGCTATTGAAATATTTAAACTCAATGCTAAAAGCGATACTAAAATCGCATAAACATAGTAATCTCCCTTCAGATAGATGCGATATTGACAAACGGGGCAATAGCTAGCAGTTTGAGGAAGCTACAGGATGGCGAACGCTCTCCAAACTTACACTAAAGGCTCCAATAATGAATAGTCTTAGGTAATGTAGCAGGGTCAAAAACCGATTTAACATCCATTAATACTCCTCCCTCGCGCAGACAAGCGAACAGTTGAGAGTGTGGTATGTCTAAATAAACTTGATGGCTGACAGCAATTATCAGTCCATCGAGGTTGGATAAAGCTTGCCAAGGTACAAGATCTATGTTGTATTCCCGCTGCGCTTCAAGGGGATCTACTAAGGGGTCATGTACCAGCGGCTCAACACCAAATTGCCGTAATTCTGCCACAATATCCGGTACTCGGCTATTACGCAAGTCTGGTACGTTTTCCTTAAATGTTAGCCCTAGAATTCCAATCCGCGACCCCTTGATGGGCAAATTAGCTTCAACTAAAAGCTTGACTAAACGCTGTGCTAAATATGTACCCATGCTGTCGTTGATGCGGCGACCAGCTAAGATGACTTGGGGATGATAGCCAAGTTCTTCTGCTTTAGTAGTTAGGTAATAAGGATCGACGCCAATGCAGTGACCGCCGACGAGTCCTGGCGTAAAGGGCAAAAAATTCCATTTTGTCCTAGCTGTTGCCAAAACATCCTCTGTGCGGATGCCCAGGCGATCGCATATTAAGGCTAACTCGTTCATTAAGGCAATGTTTAAGTCGCGCTGGGTGTTCTCAATAACTTTGGCGGCTTCGGCAATTTTAATTGAGGGGGCACGATAAACACCAGCGTCAATTATGCTGCTGTAGACTGTAGCAATTCGTTCTAGGGTTTCCGCATCTTCCCCAGCTACAACTTTGACGAGGTTTTCTAGAGTGTGAACGCGATCGCCTGGATTTATGCGTTCTGGCGAGTAACCCAATTTAAAATCAATTCCCTGTTGTAAACCTGATACTTTTGCTAAGACTGACCCACAAATATCTTCTGTTACTCCCGGATATACAGTAGATTCATATACTATTACTGCTCCTGGTTTTAAAACTTTGCCAATCGTTTCCGAAGCTTTGATTAAACACGTCAAATCTGGTCTGTGGTTGCGGTCAATTGGCGTTGGTACGGCTACTACAAAAAAATTTCTTCCGCTCAATTCCGCTGAATCAGCGGTAATGTAGAGATTGGCGGTTTTTAAGTTTTCGTTCGATATTTGACGGGATGGATCGACCCCGCCTTTGAGAGTATTGACTTTCTCTACATTGGTGTCAAAGCCAATTGTGCCTGGAAATTTTTTAGCAAATGCCAAGGCAACTGGTAGACCAACATAACCAAGACCGATAACAGCAATGCGATCGCTTAGCGGTGTGGATGCACTAGCGCCTAGCCTGTCGGATGGCATATCGCTCATCTAAATACTCCCCTTTAGCAGTATGCTTCACTTCTTCAATTCGATAGCTATGAATGCTAACTGCCTAAATAGATACTCATAAAATCCCTTCAGCAGATTTATCCCCAAGATAAATTTCAATATAGCATTATTCCTCGCTCTAAATCGACAGTAATCTATCTCTCTATGCTCGATGCTATAGTCTTTATTTATTAGGGAGTGCAAATCTGCATACTTCTCGTAAAAACAATATTTATCCACCCAATCTAGCTTTTCTTTAGCCCATTCGCTTACTGATAATCCATTTTTAAAATAGCCAAGACCGATACTTCTTAATATAACTGTGTAAATATAACGTAATTTACCCTTTGGTAGCCAGTGAACGCAAGGTATTCCAATGTGGCCTTCACGAATTACTTCTTTTGATGGAAAATGATGATACATAAAGCCATCTTGCTTCAAAACTCTTTTAAGCTTGTCAAGTACCAAGCCTTTATCTTGGATATGTTCAAAAACCTGATTAGAAATAATTACATCAAAGTAGCCATCTTCAAACGGAATATCTCCGTTTTCAGTTATTTTTCTAATAATTCCCTGCTGGAAAAGCTCTGTTTTATACAATGCTTCATATGATGCACCTTCATAAAAAACATCAACTCCATAGGCATCTATTCCCTCTTGCCTCAATAATTTAAGTATTTCCCCATTGCCACAGCCAAAATCCAGAACTTTAAGACATTTCCAGTCGGGAATTTGTTTTATGTAGTGTACGAAATACGCATGGTTAACATTTGCAGCCTCAAGCCGATCCATAGTCGTCATTTAATAGCTCTATATTGGTTTTAATAGTACAGAAAATCCCGATATGCATAGTTCTTCGTCAGTAATGTATTGAAATTCTTGAGATAGCTTCGACCTTGGGGTTGGTAAGCTAGGCCAGCGAGCTACTTTGACCACTTCGACATTAAATTTGGCTTTTTTAAATATATTTATTATTTCTGTATACTGAATTCTATTAGTATAAAATCCTGAATTAGCCATAAAACTAGATTCCCAAATATCTTCGGAAAACCTAAGATTATTCAACGCCCCGCCTAAATGGTCTCTTAAATCAACTTGATGAGAACAAGCACCATCTTTACGAATAATTCGGCGTAGTTCTTGCATGGTATCTAAGAACTCGTTTCGCTTAATATGTTCGAGGACGGCGTGCGACCAAATAAAATCTACCGAATCATCAGGAATTGATTGCAATGATACTAAACCTTGTGTTAGGTAATGTGCAGAACAGGCGTTAAGAATTTCTTCTAAGGATTGGCAACTATCTATTTTAGGCGTAAGCAATCCTTTCTCATTTAGAAATTTTGCCAGTAGTCGATAGGGTTGCATATCTTTCATAGCAAAGGCTCCATTATCAATGAGATAAGATTCGGAACCACCAAAAGCGCGACTTATTATTGCAGAAAAAAGCGAGTCTCCAGGGCCAAGTTCCAAACTAACAAAACCTTCGTCAGGTTTAACGCGATCGCAATGTTGTTTAAAGACTTCATACGCATAGCTTGGCTGCTCCATTGACCCATGTTTAAAAAGGGCAAGTTTTTTCCACAGAGCATAATCTATTGGCAATCGAGACAGCACTAGCTTTGCCGCAATTTTGCCCCACCAAGGTATGTAACTTGTTATACTCATACTTACAAAAATGTGCGGCGCTAGGCAGGCTTTTTACTTTCATCCAGCCACGCTTGAAACATTAACACATCCCAGAGATAATATTGCCAATTGCGTTGACGCAGCCCATCGGAGTCATCACCCTCAAGATGCTCTTTCCATTTCTGACGAATGGGTTGAGCATTGAAAAAGCCCTCCTGCTGCAATCGATCTGAACAAAGCAATTCCTCCGCCCAGTCTCGCAAAGAACCGCGCAACCAGCGATCGATCGGAACGCCAAAACCCATTTTAGGACGCTCGATCAAGTTACGAGGCACATATTTACACAATATTTCTCGTAACAGCCACTTACCCCCACTATTGTTGATTTTCATAGAAAGTGGCAGGCGCAGGGCAAACTCGACAAGGCGATGATCTAACAGCGGCACGCGGGCTTCTAACGCCACACCCATACTAGCCCTATCTACCTTGACAAGAATATCGTCCGGAAGATAGCTAACAGTATCGAGGTACATCATGCGTTGAATAAATGATGGCAAATGCGCCCACCTAAGAGAATCCGTCAATACTGTCGGTGGTTCGCGGCTACCTATTACCAAAACTTCTGGATTTTTCCAGTGGGAAACAAAACTCCTGTACATAGCATCAGGGTTCGGCATTGCTAAAATTTCAGCTAGCTTGTGGATTTTGTCGCCTGGGTTTGGATGCTTTAGTTGCGCTGGTAGCAGGCTATCAACATGAGAAAAAGCTTGGTTCCATTTATCAGAAGATAAGCTAGTCAATGCATCACCTGCAAACTGCCGCAAAGTGCTGGGTATCCAGCCGATTTGCTGCCAAATCTTGCTAACCAAGAAGTAGCGGTTGTAGCCACCAAAGAGTTCATCACCGCCATCGCCGGAAAGCGCAACAGTCACTTGCCCTCTGGCGAGTTGAGAGACTAGGAACGTAGGAATTTGGGATGAGTCGGAGAATGGTTCATCGTACAAAGTTGGTAGCTTGGGGATAACTGCTAGCGCTTCTTCTGGTGTCACATATAATTCTGTGTGGTCTGTGCCTAAATGTTGGGCTACAGCTTTGGCATAGGCGGCTTCGTTGTAAGAGTTTTCATAAAAACCGATAGTAAATGTTTTCACGGGTTGGCTTGAGACTCGCTGCATCATGGCTACGATAGTCGAGGAGTCGATGCCGCCTGAGAGGAAAGCGCCCAAGGGAACATCTGCCACCATTCGTAGCTTGACGGCTTCTTGCAACAACGCCTCTAGTTTTTCTGCTGCTTCCGACTCTGAACCTGCGAAAGGGTGGGTGACACCTGATTCAGCAATTTGCTTGGCAGACCAATAGGGTATTGGAGAAGAACGAGTTTCACCACCATTCCAGGTTAGGACTGTGGCGGGGGGTAATTTGTAGATTCCTTGGTAGATGGAATAGGGTGTGGGGATATAGTTGTGCCGCAGAAACAGCGCTAAGGCATCGCGGTTAATTTCAGCTTGGAAATGGGGATAAGCTTTGAGTGCTTTTAATTCGGAACCGAATAACAAAGTTTTGCCCATCCAGCCGTAATATAGGGGTTTTTCCCCTAGTCTGTCTCGGCACAAGTGCAAAACTCGTTCTTGACAGTCCCAAAGAGCAAAAGCAAACATACCGTTAAACTGCTGGACGGCTTGCTGCAAACCCCACTCTGTAAAAGCAGCCAGCATTACTTCTGTGTCGGAACTACCGCGAAACCGATGTCCTAGCCGTTCGAGTTCTCGCCGCAAGTCTAAAAAGTTATAAATTTCGCCGTTGAATACTATGATGTAGCGACCATTGGCAGACACCATCGGCTGATGTCCTTGTGGGGAGAGGTCTACAATTGCCAGCCGCCGATGACCTAGCGCAATTCCGGCTACTGCATCTACCCACGCACCGCCGTCATCTGGGCCGCGATGGAGTAGGGCATCGGACATTTTTTGCGCGATCGCCTGCATTTCCAATGCGCTTTTTTGTCTGGATGTGTCCCAAAAACCTGTAATACCACACACAATTTTATTTCTCTAAACTTCATTTATTTTTTAGTAACTATTAAAAAAATGCCAGCTATAGCTAGGTCTTGACTGTTGACATTGCGAAACTCCCCTGCGAATTTTCTCCGATGCTGTTCCACAAAAGTTATTGCTTGATGTCGCTTTTCTGCATCAATGTATTCAAATATTTGGTGGGGAATAATATCGCCGCAACTTACTAGATTCGTGACTAACAATGAATAATCAATTAAATTATTAGCCTTCATTTCTTCTAGTGCATCTCGGTAGCGATGTACTAAAACCCTGTTCGGACGACCAGAGTTGCGTACCATTAAAGGATAAATATAGCTGGGAATTTCCAGAAAAGTTAGTTCATGATGTATTGGGGCGAACATCCCATGATCGCGAAAATCAATTTTGTGAAACATCTTTCCGCCTGGTTTAAGGCAGGCTAACATCTTATGCAGAGCATATAGGGGATCGTAAAGATGTTCTAAAACAGCGCGAGATACAATAAAATTGTAGATTTCGCCATTCTCTGCCGCGCATTTACTAAAATAAACTTCTGCTGGCTGACCGATTTGCCAATTAATACCGACTAATGTTCGTTCATCCCATACATCCTGCTTTCGCAAATCATCAACTTTATATTTTTGTGCAATAGCCTCATAAATTTGCCTTTGCTGTTCAGGGTTACGACGGCTAAAGTATCGGTCTATCAAGTCTACTTGCTTGCATCCATCACGTCTCATCAACAGTGCAACGCCAGCATTATCTCCAGGCCCTATTTCAGCAGCTACTCCGTAAAATTTGTCTAAATTTCCATATACTTTATAGTCTGCAAAAACTTCTTCTATGTAACGCCTTGACTCTTGTGCGGAAAGCGGCGCATGGGTTGAGCCAGAATTTGTATCGAAGTCTCTAGCTGCAATACGAAGATTCCAGATAAGATCGTCAGCAACAAATGCAGCTGCCTTGACCAAAGGAGAATAGTTTAATAAAGCTTTTATATTTTTCCGCAGCATTGATAGATGCACTTAGCGCAAAGGTTTTAACTTAGTTTTTACGAAAGCAGGCTTTTATACAATGCTTCATAGTGTGCCACAACAGAGCCTAAAGAAAAGTATTCGATGATTCTTGCCCGTGCCTGTTTTCCTAGCATTTCTCTATCCATTGCTCCCCGGTCGATTAAATCTTTCCAAGCATGGGCTAGTGCTTGAGGATCTCGTGCCGGTACAACTCGCCCTGTATCACCAACAATCCAGGCTGAGTCTCCCACATCTGTGACGACACAAGGTACGCCGCAGGACATAGCTTCACCAATTACATTAGGAAAAGCCTCGCCATAACAAGACGACGATGAAGCTATATCCAAAGCCGCTGTCAGGCGAGGCATATCATCGCGTTCTCCTAGCAAGTGAATTTGCTCTGTAATCCCCAATGTTTCGATAACATCCTGTAGGGCTGTATTCTCTCGACTTATTGCCGTACCTGCAAGAACAAAGTGTATATCTGGGCTAGTTTGCAATAGGATTGCAGCGGCTTGCAAAAAATTAGCATGGTCTTTCTGGGGGTGATACCGTCCCATCAAACCAATGATAAATTCATTATCGGTAATCCCTAGTTCAGTTCGCAAGCTACTTCTAGCTGCTGTTGAGGGGGCAAATAAATCTGTATCAAAGCCATTAGGAATTATTTTAGTTTTGTCAGCTTTATAGCCAAGCTCTTCATGGTGGATTGCGCTAGTTTTAGAGTTATAAAGAATTTGTGCGGGATAATTAGAGAGCTTAGCTAAGAATTTAATGACAGCTATTGTACCTGCTTTTTCAGAGTAAAGTGAATTCAGAGAGTGGCGAATATTCCAGATTACAGGTACGGGTTTAGTAGCAGTAATAGTAGCTAGTTGTCCTGCTAAATTCCCGTGATACATCCAGCCTTGGATTAAGTCAGGTTTGAGTTGTCTTACCGTGCGAACTAAGCGCCAGGTAGAGGATAATGTTGGTACTCCTGGTTTCATACCAATGGTGTAAACGGGGATGCTAAGATCTGAGATGCGATCGCCCAACGTTCCTTTACACTTCAAAGAAACTACAACCGGATCAAACTGCTTTCTATCCAGGCGGGATAACACTTTGTAAAGCATCATTTCAGCCCCGCCAAGCGAAAGACCCGTGATGATAAAAACAATAGATATTTTTTGTCCTGAATTTACAGCCACATCAACCATATGGATTGATATCCAGCGGATATTTGCGAGACTTTTCTTTAAAAATTAATTGCATGAATAGAGAAATTAGCAAGTAGATAAGCAAAGGAATTTTTAAGTCTCCTATTGATATTAAAAGACCATTCCTGATAATGTTAAAAACAAAATGAGTTATAAGAATAAGTATAATAGGCGACTGGTGCAATCGCCAGAGGTAAGCAACAGCAGCAACACAAATCATTGGTAAAAAATATGATGTATAGTTCTCTAGAAAAAATGAAGATGCAGTTCCTTGACCGGGAGTTAACTTTAACCCATAAAATCTAACACTTTGGAGATAAAAATCATCGAATGATTGGAAATCGTAAAACTTTTCACTAAAAGGCAATATTTTTATAAAATATCCCAATATATCCGTATGAATTTCATTAAAGCTGGAAAATCCTGCATATGTATTTGCAGTTATAGCAGCTATCTCTGGAGGCAAAAATACAGTAGACTTTTGATAATTATTTAGAAAATAATTCACAAATCCATACTTTCCTACCCATTTATAAAATTTTATATAAGCAAAAAGATTTTTTGATACCTCGCTTAGAAACACAGCAGAAGCTATAAAAACTAAAACCTTTGCTAACGGCAACTTTTTAAATTTTTGATACTGTAGAAATCCCAATAAAAATAAAATACCCACATAGTATCTATAGCCTTGAAGTAACCCAATTATACTAATCAGCGCCATTAACAAATAAATAACGTACTTAACAAACTTAATTTTATTTAGTGAAACAAGACCATTTAGACCGCTCAGTAAAAATAAATGATAGTTAATAGTAATAAAAAAAAGATTGGGCGGTGTATTGAAAAGACCTGCAAACCTAGCAGCTTTATCTGAGAAAATGAAATCTTTAGACCCATAAAATAAAAATTCATTTGTCATGGCAATAATGCCTAATATAATAAATATATAGGATACAAGTTGCACTCTAATACTTGACATACTAGAAGGTTGCTTGTCTGAATAAGCAAAATCATCATACAAAATGATTCCTGCTAATACTAGGTTTAGAACAACCAGCAAAATGTAGTCATCTGGCGTAAATATTACCTCTACAAATTTAGTAAAATATCTGAATCTAAATGATTGAAATAAAAATCCTAAAGAATATATAAAATAAATGAAACCAAACATTAATAATAAATTATTTTTGCTTGCCAATGTTTTGTATAATACAAAAATTAGCGTTAAGAAGTATATTGTATAAATAAATATATTATCCATATAAATTTTAAAATTTAAATAAATTAGACACCCATCTTTGTACCATTTTCACTTAGAACAGCAGAATAGTTTTCAATTAGCTTTGTACAATTAAACTCAATAACAATTCTCATCCTTAGCCGGATATCTGGCGTTGAATCTGGCTTGCACAATTTTTGAAGTATTACCTGCTTTAAACCCGCCGCGATCGCTTCTGGATCTTTGGGCGGTACAACCACCCCAGTATCACCCACAATCAAGGCGGAATCTCCTACATCTGTCACAACACACGGGACACCGCACGCCATCGCTTCTCCAATCACATTCGGAAATCCCTCGGTGTAAGAAGAAGAAGCAGCAATATCTAGGCTATTATGAACCGCAGGCATATCGGTACGCGCTCCTGCCCAGATAACTTTGTTAGAGATACCTAATTCTTGAGACAAGCTATACAACTCATTAGCATAACTCTCCAGCCCGCTACCCACACAGACAAAGCGTAAATTTTCCACCTCTTGACATAGAAGCGCAGCTGCTTTGAGAAAGGTAGGATGGTCTTTCAGAGGGTCTAACCGTCCAACTAACCCAATTAAAATCGTGTCTTCGGCTATATTCAATTCTGCCCGCACCCTTGCCCTTGCTTCCTTGTCTGGTTTAAAGCGTTCTGTATCGATACCATTGGGAATGACTACCATCTTATCAGCGGGGAAACCATGCGCTAAGTGATAAGTTTGGCCCGCATAAGAATTGACAACAATTAGGTCGGCAAAACGAGAAAATAAGCACTCTAGTTTGAATATAAGACTAAATAACCAGTCATAGCGGCTTAAATCAACATTGGATGCTCTAACTCCCCATAGCATCCTAGTTGATGGGAAAAACATCTTTAGGAAGATAGTCAGTAAATTTGATGTACCCATAAATCCATGCAATACATTAGGATTTATGCGCTTTAGATGACGGACAAGACGCAACAAAAAGCCGAACACATCCCAGCGATCGCGCTTTTCTAAACAAATTAAATTTATTCCGCTATCTTGCAGGTCTTTTTCTAACGCCCCACCAGAATAAAAGTATAAAACGGTTATATTAAATTTTCTCTTGTCAAGGGCTTTTACAAGAGTGATTAATTGTCTTTCCGCCCCGCCGTAATTTAGCGAGCGAATTAGGAAGGCAATCTCAATCATTGCTTTTTAAAGACAAATTGATTGTTGCCTAAACCCCCGCCACAAGTGATAAGGTTTTCTAGCTCAAAATTCTTATCCCGATAAAACTTAAATATATCTTCTGGTTTTGCGACTTCAAAAGGGTAGCCGCCTAACCAATCAAACCAATCATAAACTCTAGACATACCCCTAGATTTTTTGTAATCGGTATAGCGAGCTATGGGATTTCGAGCTTTGAGTATATCTACAGCTAATCCACCTAAAATAAAATAAGGAATGAACACAGTAGAAACTAGAGTTTTTCCTGCTATTCCTGAGCAGTAAAGTTTCTTGATTTGGCGCCACCGATTAGATTTACTACCCTGTTCGTTGTAGATAGCAATAAACAACCTACCCCGCTCTGCAACAGGCAAAGTGACATTTTCTAGGGCTTGCCACATAGCTCCAGTATGGTGAAGCACACCCCAAGAATAAACAATATCAAACTGACCTAAAGACTTTAGGTAATCTGCGTCTAGAACTGAACCTCGTTCAATAATCCAATTATTATCATCAGGGAAATAGCGGCGTTTGAGTTCTTGTGTACAACCTACTGAATCAGGATCGTAATCAAAAGAATGAACTTTAGCTCCCAAATGACGAGCCGCAAGAGAAAATAAACCGCTACCAGAGCCAATATCAAGAAAGGTTTTACCTTCTAGATCTTCTACTTGGAGCATCTGCTTGAGCGACTTTTGTGCTTCTGCAATGCGCTCGTCATTGAGAACTGATAAAAACCGCTGCCAGTTTTTGCCAAATTGAAAGCGATCGCCCTGCTTAACTTCCCGATCAAAAGTGCTTGTCATGGCTTCTCCTTAACAACTTGATCTACCAAGTTTTCCCACATTCCCATTACTTTATCCAAGCTAAATCGCTCTGTCACCTCTGTCGCACGATTAGCTAGCCGTTGGCGCTCTACCTCATCAGACATCAAGCGTTCCATTGCTGCGGCTAACGCTTCTACATCTCCATTTGGTACTAATATACCATCCACACCATCCCGAATAATCTCCCTTGGCCCGCTAGGACAATCTGTTGAAATTACAGGTAGACCGCAAGCCATCGCTTCTATCAATACATTACCAAAACCTTCATAACGCGATGACATTACGAATAGCTCCGCCTTCTTCAAAATAGCAAATGGTTTATTAATAGAACCAAGAAAAATAACTTTATTTGTTAAACCCAATGCCGCTCTCATTTTTTCAAGGTCGAGCTGCATATTCCCTTCACCCAATATTAACAACTGCCAGTAACAGTCTTTATCAGCTACTTTATGAAATGCAGACAGCAAAATATCAAAACCTTTTTGATATGTTAATCGTCCCATCGCTACAATCCAGCTTTTATTTGGATCTGCATCTTTGGGTAAACTAAGCCAGTCTTCATCATCTTTTATTGGTGCTAACGGGTTATAAATTACTGCCCTTTTACTTTTTGGCAACCACGCGAAATAACTATCAACTCCTTGGCTCACACTCACAACCCTATCAATGTAGGGATAAGTGATGCGTCGCAATTTTTCCCAAATTACTCCGCATGATATCATACTGGGGTCGCAGTGTTCAGTAACAATAACTGGGTATCCCTTACCAGCGATCGCTACTAAGGTCATTACATTTATTCGATCCATAAAAGAGATAACTACATCAGGCTGAGTAGCTTGAATTTTTTGCCTTAATACCCATAAGCGATAAAGATTATTCCAAAAGGCATGAAGCAAAGTTGGCGAATTTTTAGCAATATCCAGCGCTAATCTAGATGCGCTTTCTGGCAGCTTATAAAAATCTCTTTCTATTCCATAAACTGTTACTACAGTAACCTCATAACCTTTTTTTAGAAAACCTTCAGCAAGCAGAACTACAACCCTCTCTGCCCCTCCACTGGCTAAAGATGAAGCTACTAATACTAATTTCATCTTTTTTGAGCAACTAAAAACACATTGCTATAAAATGACTGGGTTTTATCAACCTGGTCTAACAGCCAGCCGATTATATTTATCAAACTACAAAAAACTATCCATATAGGCATAAGCAAGCCTTTTAACAAGCGTGTCACTTTGTAGGAGTTCATGCTTAATTCAATCCAATTTAATAATAGGGTGCAGACTGTGCTACCTATACCCCCCTGTGACTTAACTTCAATCAAGTTATATTCTTTACTTAGCAAATTTTTAATTCCCCATATTGAAAATCGTCGATAGTCTTCAGGGGCACCATGTTGGTTATAAATGAAAGGAACAGTAAGTATTACTAAACCTTCCGGTTTTAAGACGCGAGTTATTTCCTCAATAGTTTTACTTAAAGTTGCAGTATGTTCTAAAACTTGGGTACACAATACAATATCAATAGAACAACTATCTATAGGCCATGTTTCATCATTTACTATTAACATATCAGCTTTAGATTCTGGATATATATCAATACCAATATATTTAACTTCATCTAAATTAAGCCAATTTTTATAAGGCTGTTGCCCGCAGCCAACATCAAGCAATACGCCTTTAACAGTTGGTAAAATTTGTCTTAAATCCGCATATATGTCTTTTGTTGACAACCATTGAAAGTGCCAAAAATACAAATGCGGATGGACTCCACACAACTTCTTGTATATATTAGAATAAAAATCGCCAAGTGCGCTCATATAGATTTAATTTGTGGTAAACAAATAATATTCTGAAATTTGTCTAGCTCATCAGGTATTATAGAGCGAGTTATACCATTACGAATAATTAAGTCAAAGCGATAGCCAATTTCACTGAGATAATCTAGTAAAGCTCTCGGAGGATAGCCAGCAGCTTGACAGGTTTCTTCATTCACTTCAATTAGGATAATTGGTCTAAAACGTGTGATAGTTTCTTTTGCGCCTCTTAGGGCTGCTAGTTCTGCACCTTCAATGTCTAACTTAATAACATCTACTTTGGGTATTTGATGTGATTTAATAAAATCATCTAAGCAAATAATTTTTATAGTTTCAAAAGCCCTGGAGCAAGACTTAGTTATATATATACTGTGTAAACCTTCATTTTTAGTTCCATCTTCAAAACGTTCATCTCTGCTATAAATAGTAATGTGTGTATCACTGTCGCCTAGCCCTTGATTAATCAAAGTAACATTATTAAAGCCATTTTGTTTAACATTACGTTCCAGTTTTTCAAAAAAAATTGATACAGGTTCAAAAGCAATTACGTGTCCTTCGGTTAGGCGCTTTGCAGCAAACACAGTAAATTCGCCATGATTAGCACCAACATCGAGAAAAATCATGTCGGGGTTAAGTATACGATCCAGTAAATTTAGCTGATCTCCTGAGTAAAAACCTTTCCAAAAAATTTGGCTCCCCATGTGTTCGTCTAACGCACAGTAAAATGCAAGACTATTATCAAAGTCATCAACTAAAATGTTTTTTTGATAGTGAGAATAATATTTTCTAATACCTTCGGCAATACGAGCAAGCCCGCGATACTTATATGCTATTTTTGTTATTTTTCTCAATTGCAGGAGCAAGTAATTCATTTTATTTATTTTGCCAATTATGGTGCAGGAATAAACTTAATAATAAAAGGGAGAGAATGTAAACGCAAGTTGTAGATAAAGCAATCCCTGGGAGGCCGAACCATTGAACAAACAGATAATTTAGTATGATGTTAGTCAAAAGATTAAACCCAGCAGCCCAAGACAAAATATAGCTTTTCCGCAGCGATAGAATTAAATGTGCAATTAGAACTCCCGCTACATAAAAAGGTATCTGGCAAGCATAAAAAGCTTGTATGCGAGCTACAACAGGGACACTTTCGATTGTAAAAGATCCCCTTTGTAAAAGTACTTGAATAATAGTTTCCGAATAAAAGACAAAAAATAATGTTAATGGTATTGTTACCGCAAATACTAAAAATATATAGCGCTTCAATGTATCGCGCACTCCCGCCCAATCGTCACAAGCAACCATTTTGGCGAAATAGGGAATTATAGCAGTAGCTAATGCTGTACTGGTTAGACCTAATGGAAAAGCAATTACTTTGCTACCGTAGTTCAGTGCTGCTACGCTTCCTGGCGACAACATCGCCGCCATTGATTGATCTACCAAAGTAGTGCTGCTCATAAAAAAAGCCCCAGCAATCATTGGGGCATATTGACCGGATACTTGACGCAGGCGCTCGTCAAACCCATACCACTTTGGAAGCAGTGAAATTTTTTGTCGCTTCAGGGCTATTCCCAAAAGTGTCATCTCTAATAAGGCACCGCAGACTAACCCAGTTGCTAATGCAAAGATACCCCAAGATCGGCACGTCAGTAAAAGTATTGCACTACAGGTGGGAGTGATAATCGGCGTGAGAGCGGCTAATGCAAACCGCTCTCCCGCATTCAGTACTGCACCCCAGATAACTTGAATTCCGCTCACCATCAGAACAGGGGCAATTATCCAGAGTAAGCGATAAGTTAAATCTAACTTTTCTGGGCTGAATCCTCTAGCAATTAATGGTAGGTAAAACGGAGCAGTTACTACCATTAAAAAAGTGGCGATCGCCAGCAAACCCAAACTCCAAACCATTACCCCAGAAAACAACCTTTGAGCCGCTTCTTTTCCTTCTTGTTCCCGCACCCTAATATATGTTGGGATCATAGCTGCATTAAAAGATCCAGCTACTACATTGATCAAAAAAGAAGGAACTAGCAAAGCAATTAAAAAAGCATCTATGTCGTCCCCAGTTCCAAACCTCCAAGCTACAATAAATTCCTTCCCAAAACTTGCCATTTTAACTACAGCCGTCCACAGCCCCACTGTAACCGCTGCACCAAAAATTTTGCGGTTGATTGAGCCGTTTGTTAGCTGCTTCCACAGACTAACTAACTTATGTAGTTGCCAACTTTTCATGCTTCTTTTCAGCAACTTTAGTTACTGCAAATTCACTGACCACCACCTGCTCCTAAACCTGCATTAACCAACGCACCGAGCGCCGATTGAATTGCCGATAATTCCTCTGGAGGATTTCTCAGAAACAGCCCGTCACTACTGTCTATCAGCGCATTATAAGCTGCAACCGCTGCTGCTAACTTAGCCGGGTTAACCCTACCACCAGCAGTCAGTCCTCGCAAGCTAGAGGACAGGGTGCGGGCTGTAGTTGCACTAGGCCCGCCAGTCGCATTAATCAAACCAGTCTCTAGCTGACTAGCACTAACATCAACATTGCCAGTAGCTGTCAGCAAGCTTGCTAAAGGCTGCCCCAACTGCGAGTTAAGCGAGAGGGCTGCTTGATTCACAGCAACCTCAACACTAGAGTTTCTGAATGCTAAATAGGTTCTTCTCCCTGCTCCAGGCGCGAAGGCTCCACCAGCAATGTCGCTTGTTGTAACGATCGGCCCCGTGATATCTGACAGGTTAGTAATTATGTTGCCCGTGATATCTGACTGGATGGCTGCTTGAGCTTGAGCCTTGGGTGCTATTGCTATAACTAATAGACAAGAACCTAAGACCAAACCAGAAGTAAGACGAAAAGGAAGATGCTTAATGTTCATAACTTTAGATTCCCCACATACTGTTTAGAAAGAAACGCCATATCCTACCCCCAGGATAAACCGCGCACCATCACCAGCATTGCCAGTAACATCAGCAACACCAGGAGTAATAACAAGGGGTATGTTCGGGAAAGGCAGGATAGAAACGCCAAGGTTCAAATCTTGACCAGTCCAGTCGGCAATTAAGGATATCGGTTCAGCAACTCTTGCACCCACGCTACCAAAGACATTCACTGAATCTCTGCCTCTAAAAACGTCCGCTTCTGAACGAAAACGACCGCCACCAACGCCAACAGAAGCAGTTATAGAGGGTGAAAATTCTGCTGTCTCATCTGAAACGAGTGGGAAAACTTTGCTGATGACACCATAAACGCTGCTATATTCCGGGTCAGGATGACCCCAAGTATCAAAATTCTCTACTCCAACCGCTACGCCTATGTCACTTGGTAACAAACGGTGAACTTTGAAGCTAACGCCGCCATTCTTGCCAAAACCTGTGCGGAAGGTGGAGTAAGAAGTAACTGTTGCCTCGAAACCAAGGGCTTTCCTTGCATCGCCTACACCCAAACCAGCGGCTACAGCGCCATCCGACTTACCTGTATAGCGGGTTCTGCCTTGATAAGTGCCTCCCACATAGATGGCATTGCGATCCGCTCCGAAGCCTGTAGGGGTGCTAAGACTGGATGCACCGCCAACTATGCGCCTCACCCGCTGTACTACTGGCGGCGATGGCAGTCGCAACCGCTGTCGCACAGATTCAATGGGTTCGGGCGCCGGACTTGGTTGTTGGGCGACTGGCGGTTGATAGCCAACAATATATTGGGCTGCTATGTCATTTGCATTTAGCGCTGGTGCCGTACCTGCTTTTACCAAAGCCTGATATATAAACGCTGCCAGATCAGCCCTGGTAGCTATTCGGTTGGGACTTAATAAATTTACGCTGGGATAGTTGACAACAATCTGATTTTCCGCAGCCGCCGCAATTTGATTGAGGGCGTAGCCAGGAATTTCGTTGGCATCCTGAAAGAAGTTGTTGAGATTTGCTGCTGTTGTAGATGTTGGGTTTAGGTTGAGTCCAGTAACTAAAGAAACCAATACTTGAACGCGGGGGATGTTTTGGTTAGGGCTAAAGATTCTATTGGGATATCCCTCTAAAAATCCTGTTTGATAAGCTTCTTGAATTGCTGTGTAACCCCAGTAATTGGCAGGCACGTCGGCAAACTGGACTGCCTCGCGAATGGGAGCTTTTCTGAAAGCCTTGCGAATCATTGCCGCAAACTGCGATCGCGTTACTGGTTCATCAGGGCGAAAGGTGCCATCAGGAAAACCTTTAATAATATCTCCGGCTGCTAGCGCCTCGATAAAAGTCCGCGCCCAGTTTCCCTGTATGTCCCGGAAGGTTGTGCCTTGAGCCACTTGGATTGGCGGCTTAATATTTTTCTGTTGCGCGACGTTTCGTGTCGGTTTAGCTGTACTGACAGCTTTGGCAGATTTTTGGGTTGTTGTAGGTGCAGTAGATGGCTTTTGCGTACAGGATGCTTTTAAACACAAATGTTCAGCCCCCAACAGGTTTGACAGCATTGATTTACCAACTGAGCCGCTTCCCTTCATAGGTGCTGTTGTTTTTGCATTAGATGTGGTCGTACTAGCTACACCCAATCCTGCGCTATTGACTGCGGCAAAGCCCGCGATCGCGCTAATTAACATCACTTTACTAAGGCAAATTTTTCGCTTTGATTGATAGAAACGACCCCTAAATTTCCCTGGCATCATAAATTTCTCACTCCTCCACTCTCGCCCAGTTTAACGGACACCTATAAATTACATCGAATCTACTCTGCGGCGATCGCTCTTATATAAAATCCACTTTTAACGTTGCGGCAAAATATGCCTAATTTTATATGGACTAGATTGAACAATTGTGCAATAGTGCTAATCTTAGCGGAACAAGAATTTGTAACATATTCAATCGTTTCTATATGAAAGGTGCCAGTTTTTCCAGACGCCTAACTCGACCCGTTGCGGGTTTCACTTTGCTGGCATACGTGGCTCTTGCACACCCAGCGCCCCTTTTAGCGCAAAGGCGTGTGCCTGCTGCTGCGCCAAGATCCTCAGAAGCAGCATATACGTTAGGAGGGGGCGATCGCATCCGTCTGGATATATTTAACGTTCCTGAATACGCTGGCGAATATCAAGTCCTAGTCGATGGCACTCTCAACCTGCCCGTTATCGGCAGCGTCATAGTCCGGGGAATGACAATCGCACAAGCGACAAGGATGATTTCTGCCAAATACGCTCCCTACGTCAGACGCCCCATTGTCACCCTGAGTCTGGTAGCTGCTCGTCCGCTAAAAATCGGCGTCTCTGGCGAAGTAAATCGCCCCGGCTCTTACAGCATCCCCCTAGCTGAAGGCAGGCAATTTCCTTCAGTAACTCAGGCTGTTACCCTAGCTGGGGGAACCACTCAATCGGCAAACGTCCGCGCCGTGCAGATCCGTCGCAGGCAATCCAACGGTCGCCAGCAAACTATTAATGTAAATCTCTCGCAGTTGCTACAAACTGGCAGTCTCGCTCCAGACATCACTTTGCGGGATGGAGACACAGTTTTTATTCCCACGCTAACAGCTATAAATCCAGCGCGATCGCGCGAACTGGCAACGGCTAGCTTTGCCGGACAGCCAACCGCGCCCCTTAAAATTGCCGTTGTGGGTGAAGTTTCTCGTCCCGGCCCCTACACTGTAGCGCCGGATACCAGCACCCCCGAAAGACCTGCCAAGGCACCAACCTTGACGCGGGCAATTCAAGTCGCAGGCGGTATCACGCCTAGCGCTGATATTCGCAACGTCCAGATCCGGCGTCCCAGCAAATCTGGTAGGTTGCAAGCGATCGCTGTCAACTTGTCCCAACTCCTGCGAGCAGGGGACCTTACTCAAGACATCACTTTGCAGGATGGAGACACGGTTTTTATTCCCACAGCTAGGAACATCAGCCCTGCTGAGTCTAACGAACTGGCATCCGCTAGCTTTGCCGCCGATAGAACCCAGCCGCTTAACTTAATCGTGGTGGGTGAAGTGTCGCGTCCCGGCCCATACACATTAGCGCCAGATAATAACGGCAACGGGGATAAACCGACCAAGCCACCAACCTTAACGCGGGCGATTCAAGTAGCGGGAGGGATTACCCCTAGTGCCGATATTCGCAACGTCCAGATCCGCCGCGCTACAAGATCCGGCGCAGTTCGGTCTATGAGCGTCAACCTGTCGCAACTCTTGCGGGCAGGCGATCGCACTCAAGACGTGCTGTTGCAAGATGGAGACACGATTTTTATTCCCACAGCTAATAGCATCAGCCCCGCTGAGTCCAACGAGCTGGCATCTGCTAGCTTTGCCGCCGAGAGGAGCGGGCCGCTTAAAATTGCTGTTGTGGGTGAAGTATCTCGGCCAGGGCCGCATACAGTAGCACCAGAAAGCACCAGTCCGGATAAACCAACTAAGCCACCAACGTTGACACGAGCGATTCAAGTAGCAGGCGGAATTACACCTAGCGCAGATATTCGCAACATCCAGATCCGCCGCCCTACCAGAAATGGCTCGACCCAAGCGATCGCTGTTAACCTGTGGCAACTTTTGCGTCAAGGCGATATCACTCAAGACCTTATTTTGCAGGATGGAGACACTGTTTTTATTCCTACAGCGCAAAATATCAGTTCGTCTGAGGCTCGTCAACTGGCAGCACTCAGCTTTGCCGCAGATAAAACCCAGCCGCTTAGTATTGCCGTAGTGGGTGAAGTGTCCCGTCCGGGGCCGTACACAGTAGCAGCAGCAGACAATCCCAACACACCAGATCAAGGTGGTAAGGCGCCAACATTGACGCGGGCAATTCAACTTGCAGGGGGCATTACAGCAAATGCAGATATTCGTCAGATACAAGTGCGTAGAGCCACCAGAAATGGAGACGAAAAAGCGATCGCTGTTAATTTGTGGCAGCTATTGCAAGAAGGCGACTTAACTCAAGATATTATCTTGCAGGAGGGAGATACGATTTCGGTACCAACGGCAACAAATCTCAACGCCGCCGAGGCAACACAACTGGCTACCTCTAGCTTTTCTCCCGATAAAATTAGAGTGAATGTGGTAGGCGAAGTACAAAAACCGGGGACAGTCGAAGTGCCACCCAACACTCCTTTAAATCAAGCGCTGCTAGCATCTGGCAGCTTTAACAATCGCGCCCGCCGGAGGTCGGTTGACCTGATTCGTCTCAACCCCAACGGTACAGTTTCCAAACGCCCGGTGCAGGTTGATTTTACTCAAGGAATTAATGAAAAGAACAATCCCACCCTACGCAATAACGACGTTATAGTTGTAGGTCGCTCAAATATCGCCACCATATCGGACACTGTAGGTACGGTGCTTAGTCCTGTGGGGGGGATTTTCTCGTTGTTCAACTTCTTTAGAATCTTTAATTAGAAACTGGCCATACTAAGTGTATAGAGCCTCGGTAGATTCGAGCCAAACAGACAAGCGCGATCGCCAGCTATCATGGGTGTCCTATTACAGAATGAGGCAAGGGTTCGTAAGTTAGGGAATAGCTACCCCATAACCTACGAACCGGGCGCTGTTGATTAACAGAATATATAAGAACCAGGGGGAAAAATGGATAGGGCGCAATATTCTCAATCGCTATCTACAAATGGCAATGGCAATGGGAATGGCAAGTTGCAACAGCCACAACCGCAGCTTTACCAAAGTCAATTTGCTGAAAATAACCAAGAAGAATTAAATTTACGGCATCTGTTAACCGTAGTGCGGCGTCGGGGCGTAGTTATCGCTGGTATAGCGATCGCTGTAACGAGTGTCGTTTCTTTGTGGAGTTTCAATCGAACACCCAAATATGAAGGCAATTTTCAACTGTTAGTAGAACCTGTAACAGCAGAAAATAAACTGTCTAAATTAACTGAATTGACGGGAATGAATCCAGAAATAGATACAGGGATGGATTACGAAACCCAAATTCAGGTTTTGAAAAGTTCAGAATTGATGTCTAAGCTCATTGATAAATTACAAACTAAATATCCCGACATCACCTACAACGATCTAATTGTTAAAAACACACTGAAAATTAACAGACTTAGAGACACGAAAATTTTAGACATTAGTTATAGCAATACAGACAAGGAAAGAATTAAGTTTGTCTTGCACGAAGTAGCAAAAGGTTATCTCAGGTACAGTTTCCAAGAGCGGCAAGCGAACCTGAACCAAGGCATCAAATTTGTCGAAGGTCAGCTGCCGAAATTACAGGAGCGCGTAGATAAACTTCAGGGACAGCTACAAGGATTTAGGCAGCAAAACAACTTATTAGATCCGCAAGAACAAGCAAAACAACTGTCTGAGCGCGTTAGTAAAATTGACCAAGATCAATTGGAGTCTCAGGTAAAACTGAATGAAACGCGCACCCTCTATCAAACGCTACAAAAACAACTGGGGTTAGCACCAAATCAAGCGCTAGCAGCGGCTGCTCTTAGCGAGTCGCCACGCTATCAACTATTACTCAACCAGTTGCAGGAATTAGAAACTAAAATTGCTACTGAGTCAGCGCGGTTTACGGAAGCAAGCCCTACAATTCAAGCACTGCGAGATCAGCAGCGAAATTTACTGCCCCTGCTGCGCCAAGAGGCACAACAGGTACTGGGGAATAATGTTTCTAGTCCGCCTGTATCGAGTGCTTCCCCCAATTCAATTCGCTTGCAATTGACACAACAGATGGTGGATGCGCTTAACCAGATACAGGTTTTGGAAGTGCGGACAGGAGCGATCGCATCTGCCCAAAGTCGTCTTGGTCGAGAAGTTAAACAACTTCCAGCGATCGCCCGTCAGTATGGAGATTTGCAACGGGAACTAACTGTGGCAACCGAGAGTTTAACCCGTTTTCTCGGCGTGCGCGAAACCCTCCAGATTGAGGTAGCTCAGAAAGCACTTCCTTGGCAGCTGATCGCCAGACCAAAACTAGCCGACGATCCCATATCGCCCAGACCAGTGCGGGATAGTATTTTAGGAGCGATCGCTGGTTTGTTGCTAGGCATAGGAGTAGCCTTATTGCTAGAACGCCTGGACAACGTGTTCCACTCCCCCGATGAACTCAGAGATACTACCAAGCTGCCGCTTTTGGGTATCATCCCCTTCCAAAAACAACTCAAGAACCAAAAACCGATAGTCAATCTATCTGGTTTGATGGGACAAAAAGGCCGCAATGCAGAAGCGCCTACGTCTCCCCTGCGTAATAGAGATCGCCAGCCTCAATGGTACAATTCTTCTCCTTTTTTGGAAGCCTTCCGCTCTCTGCATACCAACATCAGCTTCCTGGGTTCTGATACCCCAATCCACTCCCTAGTAATTAGCTCTGCCACTCCAGGCGATGGCAAATCTACCACTTCCGTACAGCTAGCGCAGGCAGCCGCCGCAATGGGTAAGCGAGTGCTGCTAGTAGATGCAGATATGCGACGCCCGCAAGTTCATTATGTGCTGGGCTTGCCCAACCACCAAGGACTGAGCAATGTAATCGCCACCGGATTGCCCCCCAAACAGGCGATCCAGCGGTTGCCTATGTGGGATCACCTCTACGTGTTAACTGCTGGGCCAATGCCGCCAGACCCCACTCGGCTGCTGTCGTCCAAGAAAATGCATTACTTAATGACGCAGTTTCAAGCAGTTTTTGATTTGGTTATTTATGACACGCCACCCGTACTGGGTCTTGCAGATGGCAAACTCCTGGCAACCCATACGGCTGGTATTGTCATGGTGGTGGGATTGGGTCGTACAGACCGAGATATTTTTCTGCAAGCGTTGGATGGATTAAAAGTTTCTAACGCCACGATTTTGGGTGTGGTTGCTAACGGCGTTAAGGGCTACACAACCAATTCCCACTACTATTACGACCACTACTACAACAATGAGGAATCAGAAGTGCAAAAGGCCAAAAAGCTTTTGCAAAAAAGGCTGTAGGTAATGGGTATTGAGTTGTAGAGGCGCGATACATAGCGTCTGAGTTTTGGGTTTAATTTCGCACTCTCAAACTCTCCGGCTCCCCTAAGCTCCTAGTATCCAGACTGCGGACTGCTAGCGATTTTGCCAGATAGGTCGCAGGGAGTCGCGCAGGCTCAACCAAGCCGCTATAGCGCTAGGTTCGCTATCTGTGGATTTTTGGAGCAAAACTATGCCATCTTGTACGCCCCTTACTCCGTACTTTTGAGCGGTTACAACTTCGTCAATCGCTGGGACAAGTGCTTGGAGGCGCAGGCGGTCGTTTTTATAAATGGCTTGGAACTGTTGGAGTTGCCAAATATCAGCGATCGCATACTCTACCTCTTTCACCTGTTTTTGGTCGTTTTGCACCTGAAAAACTGGCAGTCGAACAATTTCCCGGCGGCTGGAAAGATGCGGAATTAAATTAGTAGTTGCAGACACGCTTGCATCTGGAGGAATCTGGCTCATCAAAGCGCGGATGTGACTTACATGATTCCACTGGTGCGGTAGAGAAATATAAACCCAAGGGTCGATAGAATGCGGTATTAGAAAATAGAAAACCTGATGGGGATTTGAGGTAAAAGAAAATAGGACAGAAAGGGTAATACACCCAACCCAAAAGCGGCGCACCCACACGCGCTTAAATAATTCTGCGCGTGTTGACCACCACAAAATCGCACCGTAAAATATCCCAGGCACAACCGCCATTGCATAGCGAATATTAATAGATAGAGAATAGGAACCCTTTTGCAGAAACAGTTGCATTAAAGGAAACCCCGCGATCGCCCAACTAGCGCCCGAAACCGCAGGTACAAAAGCTAAAGGCAACCAATGTCCCAGCAAATATTTAACGGTCTTATCAACAGGGTTGATTAATTCCCAAACTAACCGCCTGGGGTCGCGCACAATTTCCCAGAGAATTTGCAGGCTTGTTGCCTCATCTTCTTGAGCATACTGACCAAAACGCTCGATCATAAACCGCTTGGAAACGTCAGGAGAAAACAGCGGCATGATGGCATTTGTTGCCAATAAAATATAGCCAAAACTAACAGTACATAGCGCCAATCCTAACCTGGGATAGTGGCGACTCGCTACTAAATAAACGCCAATTCCAAATAGCATTACTCCCGCATCTTCGCGGATCGCCAATGTTAAAGCTGCCATTAGCCAAAACAACCACCAGCGACGTTTTTCTAGAGCCAACAGCAAGCTAAAAATAAATAAAGGAACTTGGCACAAGTCGTGAAAATTTGACAAAGTGGGGCCAATTACCGCATTAGCCCCATAAAAACTGGCAGCGATCGCGATCGCCAACGGTGTATCTAGGTAATGTCGCGCCAAAGCGTAGAGAACCAATCCCCCAGCCGCAACCAGCGTTACTTGCAGAAAAATTAAAGTTACTGGTGAGGGAAAGAGAGCATAAAAAGGTAGCCAAACTAACAAAGCTGGGGTAAAGTGTTGCCCTAAGCGGTGATAAAAAACTGACGGAACTTGGCTATCTTGCTGAACAGCGCTGGAGACAGCAGAAGACAGGGAACTTTGAAAAAAACGCCCGTGCAGGTTATTCCAGAATACCTGGTTAAAAATACCCTGGTCGTAAGTGCTATAGAAACTGTAGTAGCGATGGAGGGAAACAATAAGCGTCAGCGAGAAGAAAATTCCTGCTAGAACAAGTACCCATCGTAATCCTGTTTTGTCTTTGTCAAAGAGAAGAGGTTTAAGGAACACTGTCAATTTAATTCTTGTAAGTTTTGCCTAAAAAATTAGATAATGTTGTGTTTGGAATCAGCACCTGCGCCAGTTTTCTTCAAGACTTGGTTAGATAGAGGTGGTTGCCGATCTCGTGAATGATACTCTATTAAGTCCCCCGTGCTAAAACGTCTTTACACTTGGCAAAAACAATCAGACTTAAGGATAGTGGCAATCCTTGCAGGGATTTTTTTTACCCTAACCCTGATTTTGGCACTCAATCGCCACTACAGTTTTTACAGCACGAACGATCACGGTCTATTTAACCAGTTATTCTGGAACAGCATACACGGGCGTTTGTTTCAGAGTTCTCTCTCTTCAGGTAACTCCAGCGCCTCTTTGATTGATGGTCAGCCGCCATCAGTATCCTACTATCACTTAGGGCAACATTTTGTCCCCGATTTTTTGCTCTGGATGCCGATTTATGCTTTATTCCCTTCAGCAACTACCCTAGTAGTGCTACAGGTGGCTTTGATTGCGGCTGGAGGATTGGTGCTGTATGCGCTAGCACGGCACTATCTTTCTCCTATTTTATCTATAGCGATCGCAGCTAGTTATTACGGCGCTAATGCAGTAATTGGCCCAACGGTGGATAATTTCTACGAACAGTGCCAATTACCATTATTTGTCTTTGGTTTACTCCTCGCCTTAGAGAAGCGTCTTTGGTGGCTTTTTTGGCTTTTAGTAGTGCTTACTTTAGGAATTCGCGAAGACACCGGGATTATTCTTTTTGGCATTGGGGTTTATTTAGTTCTTAGTCGTCGTTATCCTCGCGTTGGAATTGCTTTATGCACGATCAGTTTCAGCTACGTCGTCGTCGTGACAAACTTGATCGTGCCGTTATTTTCTAATGATAATTCTCGGCTTTATCTGGGTAAATATTTTAGCAAATTCGTCAAAAGCGAAAATCCCACTACTCTTGAAGTTCTGTGGGCGATCGCAACCCAACCTGGGGTAATAATTGAAGTAGTTTTAACCCGGTTTGACCAGCGAGTAAGATACTTATTAGGCCAATGGTTGCCATTGGCATTTGTACCTGTTATTTCTTTTCCAGCGTGGGCGATCGCAGCCTTTCCATTGCTAGTACTTTTAGTACAAAACAACGTTGATGCTGTCTCTATCAACACTCGCTACACCCTCAGCGTAGTTCCGGGATTATTTTACGGCGCTATTTTATGGTGGCACAGCAATTCAGAAAAGTTTAAACCCAGATTTCGTCGCTTTTGGATTGGATGTATTGCCCTCTCTTTGTTCTTCACCTTCACTTCCAATCCTCATAAGTCTTTGTACTTTTTAGTTCCCTATTCCATCAAGCCTTGGAATTATGTATCCTTAAACCACCAATGGGAACACGCCGCACACCTGCGGACTGTTATGAAATCAATTCCTGATGATGCTAGTGTAGCCACAGGTGGTTATGTAATTCCGCATCTTTCCAGCCGCCGCGAGATTGTTCGTTTACCGTTCATACAGTTACAAAATGATGAAGGAAAAATTGTTGATGTTGATTACGCTTTAGTAGATATGTGGCAGTTGCAACAGTCGAAATTAGCTGCTGGTGTTGACTGGAGAAAGATTAAAGCTAGCGTACCGATTATTGACCAGGCTCTTGAACAAGAAAAGTATGGCATCATCGATCTACAAGATGGAGTCATGCTGCTGAAAAAGGGTGTTCCTTCCAATTCCCAAGCTAAATCGGCTTGGTTGAAGTTGCGAGAAGAATTGCGACCTATTTGGCAAGCCTAAGATTAAGTTTCTGAACTTTAGAGATAAATGCAAAAAATCTCAGCGATCGTACCAGTTTATAATGAGGCAGAATGCATCGAGCAAACCTTTGCAGCAGTTTTGGAATATTTAGAAAAACGCCCTTACTATAGTTTTTTGTTTGTCAATGATGGGTCAACTGATAAAACAAAAGAAATTCTAGAGAGCAAAATAAAGGCATTAAGTAGCAGCCGCATCAATTTGATTTCTTACGATAATCGTCAAGGAAAAGGGTATGCGGTAAATAAGGGAGTACAGTATGCGGATGGAGACTATATTTGTTTTATAGATAGCGATCTAGCTTATTCTCTAGACCATCTTGATATGGTGGTGGAAAAGTTAGAATATTTTGATGTTGTTATTGGTTGCAGGCATTTAACTTCAGATAAAGTTGTAGGCGTAAAATTTTCCAGGATGATTGCTGGAAAATTGTTTAATGTTCTTAGCAATCAGATACTTAATTTAAAATTTAGCGATATGCAAGCGGGGGTAAAAGGTTTTAGTAGAATTGCCGCAAAAGAGTTATTTAACAGGCAAGACCTTACTGGTTTTTCCTTTGATGCTGAGTTGCTTTATTTAGCTAAGAAGCTGGATTTTAGTATTGGCGAGATACCTGCAAAAGTGTCAGATAGCCATCAATACAAGTTTTCTAAGATTAATTTGCTTAAAGATTCTGTAAAAATGTTTCTGGATTTATTAACTATCAGGATTAACGATTTGAGAGGTAGATATGACTGATTCCTGAAGCCGAGATCCCCGACTTCTTGAAGAAGTCGGGGATCTGACAATTATTGGCGAAAATTTGCGTATTGGCAGTTCTCAAAATCAGTTAATATCACAAATAAATTGTTATAAGTTTAAAACTAATATTAAGTAAATGACTATTTAAAATACATAAATAAAAAAATAATGCATTTAAAACTAACAGAACCTTAAAAATATTTATAGTGTTATAACCCAGAAAAAGCGAATGTTAACTACAGCTATAACTGCCAAAACAGGCTCTAAGAAAGCGATGATATTCTGGTTCAGCTTGAGCCTGACTTTTGTAGCAAGCTACGCCTTGTTAGCGCTGCAAAAAGCCTTTAGCAGCGAGTATGTCGTGCAGGACGATGCGCGGGTTTATCTAATTTGGATGCAGAGGCTTTTAGATGCGGATTTATTTAAGGGCGATCTGATTGCAGATTATTTTCAATCGGTGACTCCTTGGGGATATGCAAGTTTTTATAAGCTGATGGCTGGTGTAGGTATTCCGCCACTTTTGGTTACTAAACTCTTACCAATGGTGCTGGGATTGGTAGCCACTAGCTATTGTTTTGGAGTTTGCTTAGAGCTTTTGCCAATACCAATGGCAGGATTTATTAGCACGTTGATACTTAACCAAAGTCTGTGGTTGCACGATGATTTAGTGTCAGCTACGCCGAGGGCTTTTGCATCGCCCTTCTTGCTAGCATTTTTGTACTATCTGTTGCGATCTTCATGGATTGGAACGTGCGCGGCGATCGCGCTTATGGGATTATTTTATCCTCTAGGGGTGTTGCTTTGCGCTGCACTCTTGCTGCTGCGGTTAGTTACGAACTTCGCCGCCAAAAATTCTGACCTGCGTCGCGATTCTCTAGTATGCGTCAGCGGATTGGTTGTTGGTCTAGTGGTAATTTTGCCCTATGCGCTGAGTCAGTCAGAATTTGGCCCTACGGTGAGTGATTCCCTAGCTAGAACTTGGCCAGAGTTCTCTTCTAAAGGGCGAATTGCCTTTTTTAATGATGCTAATCCTTGGAGGTTTTGGTTTCAAGGTAGTCACAGCGGAATGCGATTGGGATTAAATCCGCCAGCGATCGCGGCTGCATTTTTGTTACCCATACTTTACCGATATCGCGATCGCTTTTCATTGGTCAAGCAGATATCAAGCAAAATAATAGTTTTACCTCAGCTTGTTCTGGTATCTTTTGGTTTATTTTTCTTGGCTCATGCCCTACTATTCAAACTATATCTCCCCAGTCGCTACACGCAACACAGCCTGCGGATAGTCATGGCGATCGCGGCTGGTATAGCGATCGCGGTAATGTTAGATACGCTGCTTCAGTGGTTCTCTCAACTACAAGGCGCAAAGAAGTTTTATCACCTCTTAGCATTACTAGCAACTGCTCTAGTAGCGGGGATAATTGTCTTTTATCCCAGTATCTTTTGGAAAAATAACTTTCCCAGAAGCCGCTATGTTGTGGGTTCCGTACCAACCTTGTATGAGTTCTTGCAAAAGCAACCAAAAGACACTTTGATCGCCTCGGTAGCAGATGAGGGGAGCAACTTGCCAACATTTGCCCAGCGACAAATTTTGGTTGGGAGGGAATATTCAGATCCCTACCATGTCGGTTACTATCTGCAATTTCGACAACGAGCAAAGGATCTTGTTAAAGCGCAGTATAGCCCTGATTTAGCCATATTAAAAAATTTCATTCAGACATACGGAGTAGACTTCTGGCTGCTCGATAGCGCCACCTTCGAGCGTAGTTATGTCGAAGATCGCTGGCTAAGACAGTTTCAGCCAGAGGCATCAGAGGCTTTAGTAACGCTGGAAAATAAAGTTAAGCCAGCTTTGGCACAAGCGATCGCTCCCTGTTCTGTTTTCGAGAATCAATATCTAGTTCTCCTAGAAGCCAAATGCATTTTAAAGTTACAAAAGTAAGGTTTTAATTAAAAAACATATTGATAAAAATGAATAAAGTAATTTTGCTGAGTTTTGATATTGAAGAATTTGATATACCAGAGGAATACGGGGAGGCAATTGAGGAAAAAGTTAAGTTTGAAGTTTCCCTAAAAGGCTTGAAAGAAATAATTTTGCTGCTGGAGAGGTTAAATATAACAGCGACATTTTTTGTAACTGCTAATTTTGCTATAAATAACGAAACCATCATTAAAGAAATTTCCCAAAAACATGAAATTGCCTCGCACGGATTTTATCATTCCTCATTTAGCACAGAAGACTTAGAACGCTCGAAAGAAGTTTTGCAAGCAATAACCGGGACAAAAGTGTCAGGCTTTAGAATGGCTAGACTTAAGGAGGTTGACGATAGGCAAATAAAACAAGCAGGTTATAATTACAATTCTTCTATGAACCCGACTTATATTCCCGGAAGGTACAATAACTTCTTTAAAAATAGGACTGCATATTACTCTCACTATCTACTTAACATTCCTGTATCCGTCACTCCTCTGGTTAGATTTCCTTTATTTTGGTTAAGCTTTAAAAATTTTCCTCTATCTTTTATCGAGTTCGTTTCTCACCTCACTCTTACTAGAGACTCTTACCTTTGTTTATACTTCCATCCTTGGGAGTTTACAGATATTTCAAGTTTTAAACTGCCAGCCTATATTAAGAAACATTCTGGCAAGGCTATGATTTCCAGGCTAGAAAAGTATTTGGTATCGCTGAAAAGCCAGGGTAAGTTTATAACATTCTCAGAATTTAGTAGCAGCTTAAATATTGCAAGTACCGATACATTGATTAAGTAGTAGCTTGCTACTACTTAATTAAATTTTGCGGTTGAGCGATCGCTTATCTTAAGCAATGTCGAAAGCTTTTGGATATCTTAGTCTTAGCCAAACAGCAAATTAATCCGGGTGATAAGCAATATACCCTGAAAATGATTGTGAAAGTTGTTAACGGGAGGATTATGAGAACGTAGACTAAGCTGCCAGCGTATGCCAACCGATTAGTATTTGAATCTTTAATATAGAATTAGAATCCACGTCGCAGTTATGTTCTATACAATTTTCAGAACTAGCTAGTGACGCGGCTATATATCGAGCTAATATCTAATTCCCTCCAACGCGCGTACTATGTGTAGAACTGGTAATTGCTAATGGGTAATTGCGAGTTTCCCTCACCCATGACCGCTTAATGGAATTTTTGCCATACCAGACTCGCGAGCAGCCATTGTACTAGCCTTGGCTCTATTCTCTTACCGCCAAAGACCCAGAATTGGGTTATCATCCAGAAGTGATTCTGGCTGGACGCGGGATTAATGACAACATAGGTGTTGATTTAGCCCAGCGTTTAACTTAAACTTCTGGTTCGCAAAGTATGCTGCTTACGTCGGTACAGTGGGTATTTTAGAGCCAACCTTTAAAGAAAATATCCGATATTGTGGAACAGCCGCGTGCCGGATAGGGTCAGAAATAGTGAGCAGTTTGGGACTGTACCCTTAGAACATGACCAATTTGCAGATGTCGAGATGGCGCTGAATATGGGATTTAGCATAGTCAGAGCAAGCAATTACTTAGCTTAGACGCTCTGCTGTTAGCTCTAGTTTTCAATCCTTATTTGGAAATGCTGCTTTATAAACTATACAATTTTGGGCAATTCTTATGGATATAAAATCAGCCTTTTTAAAACATTTACCCAAAATACTTATTGTAGTCTTTTGACCAATAAGCAGTAAGCTAATAGCTACTGTAGGTGTTGCCTATTAAGTGTTGGGTGTTGAGACAGAACATGGAAAAAATTTTAGTTACTGGCGCAGCAGGGTTTATTGGTTTTCATCTCAGCAAACAGTTATTGGCTAGAGGAGAACAAGTCATTGGGCTTGACAACCTCAATAATTATTATGATGTCCCCTTAAAGCAGGCGCGGTTAGACCAGTTGTTAGAACAAAAAAACTTTCAAGTTTCTAAACTGGATTTAGCCGATCGCCAGGGAATTGCCCAGTTGTTTGCTGATATACAGCCAGAAAAAGTTATTCACTTGGCTGCTCAAGCAGGCGTGCGGTACTCGCTGAAAAATCCATACGCCTATATCGATAGTAACGTGGTAGGGTTTCTGAATATTCTCGAAGGCTGTCGTCACAACAGCGTAAGGCATCTGGTATTTGCCTCTTCTAGCTCGGTCTACGGGATAAACACAAAAATGCCTTTTTCCGTGCATGATAATGTGGATCATCCAGTAAGCCTGTATGCAGCAACTAAGAAGGCAAATGAACTGATGGCTCACAGTTACAGTCATTTATATGGGCTGCCAACAACGGGATTGCGCTTCTTTACAGTCTACGGGCCTTGGGGACGGCCAGATATGGCATTGTTTTTGTTTACCAAGGCAATTTTAGAAGGGCAATCTATCGATGTTTTTA
This sequence comes from Microcoleus sp. FACHB-831, assembly GCF_014695585.1. Lineage (NCBI taxonomy): Bacteria > Bacillati > Cyanobacteriota > Cyanophyceae > Oscillatoriales > Microcoleaceae > Microcoleus > Microcoleus sp. FACHB-831. The sequence goes on from NZ_JACJON010000028.1 coordinate 53,531, forward strand.
ACTATGGCAAAATGCGTCGGGATTTTACTTACATTGATGACATAGTGGAAGGAGTTATCCGGGTTAGCGATAATATTCCTTCTCCAAATCCAGACTGGTCGGGATACGCGCCTGAAGCGGGAACGAGTTCTGCTCCTTACAAACTTTACAATATTGGTAACAATCAACCTGTAGAATTAGGACGTTTTATTGAAGTTTTAGAAGACTGTTTGGGTAGGAAAGCTACTAAAAATATGCTTCCTCTCCAACCTGGTGATGTGCCGGAAACCTATGCTGATATTGCCGATTTGACGCGAGATATTGGGTTTAAACCAAACACGCCCATAGAGGTAGGAATTCCGCGCTTTGTAGACTGGTATCGCTCTTATTACGCTGACAATTTTTGACTTTAAATAACTATAATATTATTGTCAATCAAATTACAAGTTTTTTCATCATGATTCTTTTGATAAATGGCGGTAGGGAGAATTACTTATACAAAGAAGTTATTAAAAATAAGTGTTGGGTTCTGGAGGAGTTAGCAGTTGATTTTTAATAAGTAAATTTGGCTTCATAACTGAAAGGGTTATAAATAATTTAAAACTGCAAAATTACATCTAAAAACTATTCTTAATAACAGCTTGGGAGAAAAAGAAATGATGAATTCGCCAAATCCGGGTGAGGAAAAAATGAATAATGCCCCAAATCCGGGTGAGGAAGATATGGCGAATGCCTCAAATCCGGCTAATGAACCAGAAAACAATCCACCCAACCAACCGGAAGGGGGTTCTAATCGGCCTAAGCGCCGTCGATTGCCTGTAGTTTTGAGGCGCACCAGCATAGCTTTGGGTATTCCCTTGCTGGTTGGGGCTGTGGGTGGCGCTTTTTGGATGTGGGTTTTTGTCCACGAACAGTTGGCGCCAATGGTTCAGAAAAATCTGACTGAACTTTTGAACCGTCCGGTGCTGTTGGGGCAAGTTGAAAGCTTTTCTTTCAATGGCGTGCGGTTTGGCCCCAGTTCAATTCCGGCGACACCGACCGATCCGGATAGAGCCTCTGTCCAAGCTGTAGATGTGGCATTTGACCCGCTACAACTGCTGCTGACGCGCACCCTACGGCTGGATGTGACGTTGGTTAAGCCGGACGCTTACATCGAAGAGGATGCTACGGGGCGTTGGGTTTCGACAACAATTAAGTCTGAGGAAGGAAAAGGGCCGATTACAACCGATCTGCAAGTGGTGAGGCTGCAAAACGCGAATGTGGTGTTGATGCCCCAATCTGCGATCGCTGCTCGTCAGCAGTCACCTCTCACCCCTGTGCCAGTACCAGTACTCCCTCAGTCGTCACCAGCACTTCCTCAAAAGTCGCAAGTCAACACTCCCCAAGTTGCTGCTACTCCTAAACAGCCCCAAGTCAACACTCCCCAAGTTGCTGCTACTCCTAAACAGCCCCAAGTCGCCACTCCCCAAGTTGCGGCTACTCCTCAGCCCCAAGTCGCCACTCCCCAAACTCCAGTCGCCAGCCCCCAACCGCCACTCCCCAATGGGCTTTCAGGGGTGAGGACTCTTCCCGAACTTCCAGCCCCCCCAAACAGTCCCACAAATAACGTTTTGCCAGTTCCACCACTGCCAAACCCGGTAACGTTCACGGGCGTTAACGGCACGGGGCGCTTTTTAGAGCAAAATCAACGTATTTTGTTCGAGGCGGCAGGTCAGTCGGCAACTGGGGGCACTTTTACTATTTCAGGTGAAAACCGACCTGCCAAGGAAGAGACAAATTTAAAGCTACAAGGGCAAAACTTAGTAGCTCCAGAAATCAGTAGCTTAGTCAAACTGCCCCTCGATCTACAGGCGGGACTGGTTGATGGCAACCTGCAATTGCGACTCCAAGGTAGCAACTCGCCCTTGATTGATGGAACGGCGTTGCTCAAAAATGTTACCGCCCAAGCCCCCGATCTGCCCAGAGCATTTGCTCAGACAAACGGGCAACTAAACTTCAAAGGGTCGCAGATCGGGCTGGAAAATATTAGTACACTTTACGGGCAAATCCCAGCTCAAGCTGTAGGTGCTGTTGATTTCCAATCCGGCTTCAACATTGCGGCTAAGACATCGCCAGTTCTAGTCCAAGCGCTTTTAAATACATTTGATTTGAAGTTGCCAGTCTCCGCAACAGGAGAGATGCAAGCTGACCTTAAGATACTTGGGCCTACATCCAAGCCAGTGGTTTCGGGAACTTTGGCAGCCACAAAACCCGCAGTTATTGACAAGCTGAAATTAGCGGCATTCAGTGCAGACTTTGGGCTGGAGGGTTCGACGCTGGCAATTACAAGCTTAAAGGCAAAACCCGCAGTCGGCGGACAGTTGGATGGGTCAGGACAGGTAAAACTGGGTCAAATCGGGGATGTCGCGTTTAAATTTCAGGGTAAAAACTTGCCTGGGGATGCGATCGCCCGCGTCTATGGCTCGCAACCCTCCTTTCGTATTGGTAGGGTTCAAGCCCAAGGTCAAGTTAAAGGCCCTATCAATAATATTGAAACTATTCTCAGTTTTAATGCCCCAACTGGCACTTACCCCGCTTCTGGGGAACTCGCAATCTCATCAAGCGGCAAAACAGCCCTACGCAATACAACCGTTAACGTAGCTGGGGGAGCGCTCAAAGTTAATGGCAACAGCTCTCCCTCTGCTGGAGGATCTCCCCGCTTTTCTGGAACCATAGACGCCTCTAAAGTCAATCCAGGACTTCTGGTTCAGGGTAGTACAGGAACTAACGAGCCAAAGGAAAGAGGAACTACGGTAAAGGGAAAAAATAAAACAAGCGCAAATAGCAACGGAACCGCTGTAAATCCTACATTACCGCCAATTTCCGGGAAAATAAACGTAGCTGGGACAGCAAATCCTTCCTTCCCAGATGAACTGCGAGCATCCGGCACGCTAAATGTTGCCGGAGGAACTGTCAAAATAAATGATTTCAAGGTTTTAGCTCGCACTTGGCAGGCATCAGTCCAAGCATCAGGCATTGATGTGGGGCGTCTTTCTCCCCAACTGCCCCCACAATTAAGAGGAAAATTCGACGGTAGGTTCCAAGTATACGGCAGCGTAGACTCGTTCCAACCAGAAACAATTCGGGCGACGGGATCGGGCCAGATGAATGTTGCTGGCGGAACCCTCAAAGCATCCAGCATTCAGGTGAAAGCAGGCCGCTGGCAGGCAGCAGTACAAGCATACGGAGTCCAGTTGAGCCGTATTGTACCCCAAGTGCCCCCACAGTTGCGATCGCCCTTTACAGGCACTTTCAACTTATCCGGCAGCCTTGTTTCTTCCCAACCCGAAACCATTAGCGGCACGGGTCAGGGAACTCTCGCCGTTGCTGGTGGAACGGTACGCTTATCGAATGGCAAGCTTAACCAAGGCCGATTTTCCGCAAGTGTTGAAGCGTCTGGCGTCGAGTTGGGACGCCTCTCACCCCAAGCGCCCCCGACCTTGGGAGGAGCGTTCACAGGTCAGTTTGACGTAGCCGGAAATATCGATAACTTTTCCACATCGACCATTTTGGCTGCGGGACAGGGACGCCTGGATGTTGGCGGCGGGACTGTTACGGCAACCAATGTCAAAATTAACGAAGGTCGCTTTTCCGCATCAGTCGAGTCATCTGGCGTCGAGTTGGGCCGTCTCGCACCCCAAGTACCGCAACAATTGAGGGGAGCGATCGCTGGTTCGTTCGACGTAACTGGAAATCTCGATAAATTAGAACCCAACGCCATCCAAGGCACAGGACAGGGACGCCTGAATACAGCCGGAGGGCTGCTAACCGCCACCAACATCAAGCTAGCAGAAGGCCGCTGGCAAGCAGCAGTATCCGCAACTAACTTCGATCTCAATCGTCTCAACCCGCAGCTAAAACCTGAAAGTCGCCTGACTGGGACTTTTAATTTAGCCGGAAATCTCGATAAATTAGAACCCAACGCGATTGTTGGTAATGGTTCCGGACGCCTAAATACTGCCGGAGGAACCATTACAGCCTCAAACGTGCAACTGGCATCCGGTCGATGGCAAGCGCAGGGTAAAGCTGATGGCGTAAGATTGGGCAGTCTCTCACCCCAAGTACCGCCACAACTAAGAGGCGGACAGCTAAATAATGCTGCATTTAATTTAGTCGGGAGTTTGGCTGACTTCCAACCTCAAACAATACAAGGAACAGCGTCGGGAACCCTTGTTGTTGCTGGTGGAACAATCAAAGCTACTTCATTACAACTGGCATCCGGTCGCTGGCAAGCAACTGGCAGCGCAAATGGCGTAAGATTGGGCAGTCTCTCACCACAACTACCGCCACAACTAAAAGGCGGACAGCTAAATAATGCTGAATTTAATTTAGTCGGAAGTTTGGCTGACTTCCAACCTCAAACAATACAAGGAACAGCGTCGGGAACCCTTGTTGTTGCTGGTGGAACAATCAAGGCAAATTCCTTACAACTGGCATCCGGTCGCTGGCAAGCAACTGGCAGCGCAAATGGCGTAAAATTAGCGACTCTCTCAGCACAAGTACCGCCACAACTAAAAGGCGGACAGCTAAATAATGCTGAATTTAATTTAGTCGGGAGTTTGGCTGACTTCCAACCTCAAACAATACAAGGAACAGCGTCGGGAACCCTCCTCGTTGCGGGTGGAACAATCAAGGCGGATTCCTTACAACTGGCGTCGGGTCGCTGGCAAGCTAGAGGCGAAGCATCTAATTTCGCCCTCGAAACTCTATCGCCACAGATACCACCCCAGTTAAAAGGGGGAAAGCTGGCTTCGGGTTCATTTAATTTAGCCGGAAGTTTGGCTAACTTCCAACCTCAAACAATTGAAGGAACTGCTTCGGGGACGCTGAATGTTGCTGGTGGAACCATTACTGCAACAAATGCCCGTCTAGCGGCAGGTCGCTTTGAGGCTAACTTGCAGCCGTCGAAAATTTTGCTGAGTCGATTTTCCGATCAATTGCGGGGACGGCTGACGGGAGATCTGAATGTATCTGGAAGCCTTGCTGCTCTCAATCCCTCGGATCTCAAGGCGTCGGGACAGCTAAATTTTAGCGAAGGGTTGGCGGCGATAGATCGCGACCTGACAGCAGCATTTAGTTGGGATGGGCAAAATCTCCAGATACAGCGGGCGACTGGTCAGGGTTTAGAGGCTAGTGGAGTGGTGGCATTCGGTCAAGTACGCGGCGCGGGCGTTCCGCCTGTGAAAGATTTTAATCTGAATGTACGAGCCGATAACTTTAACCTGACATCGCTGCCAGTAACGCTGCCAAATAACTTGAAGGTGGCAGGTTTGGTAGATTTTAACGGGCGGGTAACGGGTACGCCTTCTGCTCCTAATGTAGTTGGCGACTCGTTGCGAGTGCGGAATTTTGAAGTTGCCGGACTTAAGTTTGAAGCCCAATTAGCTGGAACCGTACAGTCGGTGGCGGGACAGGGGACTAATTTGCGGCTTCAGGGGACGGAAGATCGGCTTGAGTTGGAACTTTCGCCGAAGTTGCAACCAGTGGCGTTTGCTATTAAACGCACTGCGGGAGTTCCTGCCGATCAACAAATAGAGGCTACTGGCAAGACCCAAGGGGATCTGTTGGTGGCGGACGTGAAGAATTTTCCTTTAAAAATTTTGAAGGGGTTGGCACCCAAGGAAGCGATCGCTAATCTTCCCCCTCAAATCGCAACCCAAAATATAGGCGGACAGTTAAGCGGCAATTTTTCCCTTAATCTGGCGCAAAACAGCGTCGTCGCCAATAATGTCGCGATCGCCAAACCTGTTTTGGGTCCCGTTCAAGGCGATGTACTCGCTATCAATTCCTTCACCTACACCAACGGCGTTGCAAATGTTACTAATGCCACCTTCGATCAAGGCAGTAGTAGATACACGCTAGCTGGTAGTTTTAACCAAGATCCGTCAGCCAGTCCGCAGTTTAAAGGCAGCGTGAAAGTTGCTCAAGGAAAAGTTCAGGACGTTTTAAAAACGCTACAGATTTTTGAATTAGCAGACCTGAGCAAAGGATTTGGCAACGCTGCTAGCTACGCCAAGGCGGACGACATCAAGCCGATTGCTTCTGCTGGTTTGCCGGAACAAACGCTGCAAACGCAACTGCGTCGGTTTTCAGAGATACAAGCTTTGCTCGACCAGAGCCAGCGTCGCCGCGAGGCTTCACCCCTTCCGGAATTGAGGGATTTAGAGGGTAACTTTACGGGCGAAATCATTGCCGAAGGTTCGCTAAAACAGGGTATTAAGGCAGAATTCGACTTGGGAGGGAGCGAGTGGAAGTGGTGTACCAGCCGCGATCGCTGCCCTTACACTGCTAATCAAGTCATTGTCAAAGGTAACTTTGAGAATGGAGTCTTGACCCTTTTGCCGCTGCGAATTGAATCCGACAAAACGCTGTTAGCCTTCTCTGGCAATATCGGAGGAGATCAGCAAACAGGCCAGTTGCGGGTGCAAAACGTCCCTGCTGAGGCACTGGAGCAATTTGCTAATTTGCCCGTTGATATTTCCGGTCAGCTCAATGGCACAGTAGCGATCGCGGGCAGCATTCAAAACCCGCAAGCTAGAGGCGAGCTAACCCTTACAGATGGCAGGCTGAACGGCGCACCAGTGCAGGCGGCGCAGGGCGGTTTTAACTATGCTGACTCCCGCCTTGCTTTCAGTAGCAACATTGTCATAGAACAAACACCAAATACCTCGCCGACCGCTACCACCCTGCCAGTCGCCGACGCCCAACCGACTCTCGTTGCTTCCACACAGCCAATCAGCATCAGCGGCAGTATTCCCTATAAACTGCCTTTTGCTTCTACGCAGCCAGATAACAATGCGATCGCTCTCAACGTGGACGTAAAAAATGAAGGGCTAGCTTTGTTAAACCTGCTGACCAGCAAACAAGTCACCTGGGTAGACGGTCAGGGGCAATTGCAACTCAAAGTCAAAGGAACTCTTGACCCTGCCACTTTCCAAGTCAACAATCTTGTAGCAGAGGGAACGGCAGATGTGGCAAATGCCACAATTAGGGCTACAGCTTTACCCGAACCGCTAACACAAGTAGGCGGCAAAGTCTTGTTTAACTTTGACCGCATAAATGTGGAAAACTTGCAGGGCAATTTCAGCGGCGGCGTCGTTGCGGCTGCTGGCGTTTTGCCTATCTCCACACCCATAACTACCGATAACCCCCTGCGAGTAAATATTGGCGAACTGGCTCTAAACCTCAAAGGACTCTATAGCGGTCGCGTCAAAGGTGGCGTGGATATTACAGGTACTGCCTTAGCTCCTAAAATTGGCGGCGAAGTGCAGTTGTTTAACGGTCAGGTGCTGCTGGAAGAAAGAACCCCTGAAACGACACTGGCAAGTTCGGGGACATCTGGTACAAAGCAAGTGGGTAATACTGGTGGAGATAGCAACGCAAACCGCACAACTGAGCTTAATGGCCTTAAGCTGGTTTTGGGTAAAGATGTGCAAGTGACGCGCGCGCCAATTCTCAATTTTCTCGCGACTGGCGATCTGATTGTCAACGGCACTCTGGATAATCCGCGTCCTTCCGGGACTATTGAGCTGAAGCGCGGCCAAGTTAATCTGTTTACTACTCAGTTCCGTTTGGATAGAGGCTACCCCCAAACAGCCCAGTTTGTCCCAGAACGAGGACTCGACCCCGTTCTGGATGTTCGCTTAATAGCGGCGGTGCCAGAAGCAACCCGCCGAGGATTTGTCACCGCGGCCACGTCTAGTTCTGAGATCAGCGATGTTTCAGTCACTAATTTGGGATCTGTAGGAACTGTTCGCATTCAGGCTAGGGTAGATGGCCCTGCCAGTCAGTTATCTAATAATTTGGAGCTGACAAGCAACCCCTCCCGCAGCGAAGCGGAAATTGTGGCTCTGCTGGGTGGTAGTTTTGCGGAAACTTTAGGCCAGGGTGACGGTACGCTGGGACTGGCTAATTTGGCTGGGTCGGCGCTTTTGGGTAATGTTCAGAATGTCATTGGGGATGCTCTGGGATTGAGCGAGTTTCGTCTCTACCCGACGCTTGTTCCTAATGACAAGTCACGCGGCTCTACGCTGGGGGTAGCTGCTGAGGCTGGTATTGACATTACTCCCAAGCTTTCTACTTCTGTGTCGAAGGTTTTGACAACGGATCAGGCTCCCCAGTTAAACTTGCGCTACCGAGTGAATGAGGATGTTCTGCTGCGCGGCGGGACTGACTTTTCTAGCGATAGCAGAGCTTTGGTTGAGTATGAAAAGCGATTTTAGGTAATGGGTAATTGGGAAGTCGCTTATAGCAGTCCTAAATAATTCCAAGAAGGCGAGATCCCCGACTTCTTAGAGAAATCGGGGATCTGAAAGACTGGCATATCACAGTTCTTTAAATTTCAGCAACCGCTAGCGAGTAAAAGCCAACCGCAAAATTGAAAGCAAGAAAATTGCTAAAAATAGCACCATCCCAATTGTGCAAGCGTAGCTGATCTCTAAATTTTTGAAAGCTTGTTCGTATAAGTAATAAACAAGGGTAGTAGAACTGTGGGGTTGCGGCCCTCCTTGGGTCATTATGTAAATTTCTTCAAAGACTTTGGTCGCAGAAATTGCAGAAATTACCGTCACTAGCACTAGATAAGGTAGCATCAACGGTACTGTTATATCCCAGTGCTTGCTTACACCATCAGAGCCATCTATTGCGGCGGCTTCATAAATGTCAGCAGGGATAGATTGCAACCCAGCTAAGTAAATAACCATGTAATATCCCAGTCCTTTCCACACCGTCACCGCCATGACGCTAAATAGCGCCCAGTTTGGATGTGTAAGCCAGAGGATGCCAGTCTTGAAACCTAGTTGATTTAGTAGTTGATTTAGCAGACCGTTTTCTGCGTATATCCATTTCCAAGCAATACCAGCAACTACAATTGATATCACTACAGGTGTATAAAAAGCCGCCCGCAACCAGCGAATACCGCGTAGTTTTTTGTTCGCCAAAATAGCTAGTGCTAGAGGCGCGATAACTAAAATCGGCACTACGACAATAAGATACAGCAGGGTGTTCCAGAGCGCCTGTCGGAATACTCGATCTCCCCACAAACGTTGGAAGTTAGCAAAACCGATCCATTGCGGCGAACCGAGCAAATCGTAATTTGTAAAGGATAAATAGAAGGCTTGTAGAGCTGGCCAAAAGACAGTTAGCCCCAATAGGAATAGAGCTGGGAGCAAAAATAAGTACGGGGTTAGTCTCTGGGTAAGAGCATTTATATTTTTGGGCATCTAACTGGACATGGTGAAAAGAATACAATAGCGATCGCCAATAATGTACGTTTGTAGCTTAAACTGAAGCCGCCTTTTGTCAGCGATTTTTGGCTATCGCTCATTAATATCAGAGTGTAGTCGCTTACACTGTTTACTACTCCTTACCGTAGTTTAATTTTCCAAAGGGTACATCGGTGTTTTGCGGCATCAGACGCAGCTCATTTACAAATCTGCATCATTTTTGTTGACTTTTTCGCGATCGCTCGCAAAAATCTGTCGAGAGTGATGCGGTTAAAACCAATCGCTCTCACAGTAAATATATTTCAATCCCTAATAGGGATTAACACAAAACGAGCCGCTTACGAACAACTTTTGCTCCAGCATCGGTAGTAGGTAAATTATACCCCTAGAGCAATTCAATCGTTGTATTTTATCCTCACGAGAATCCCTATAACGGTGTTTACAACGAGCTTTGACATCACCAACGTGCCTTGTCTGACTTCGGAGATATCGCGCGAGAGCCAACGTACCCTCGCGACGCTGATGCAAAACATTCCTGGCATGGCCTACCGCTGTCGCAACGACCGCGCTCGGACGCTAGAGTTCGTTAGCGAGGGCTGCTATAACTTGACCGCATACCACCCACACGAACTAATTGGTAAGGATAAGGTGTCCTACACAGAAATCATACATCCGCAAGATAGAGAGTTGGTGTGGAAAGAACTGCAAGCAGCTTGCTTCGCAGGGCAGAACTTCCAATTGGCATACCGCATTACCACAGCCGATCTCGAAGAAAAATGGGTTTGGGAGCAGGGTCGTGGTGTATTCTCAGATGAGGGAGAATTGCTGGCTCTAGAAGGCTTGATCGTAGACATTACCAGTCGCAAACGGGCTGAAGAAGAAATTAAACTCTTACAAACGCTTACCCAGGCGATCGCTGACGCTGAAGATTTTAACGAATCGCTGGGAGTAGCTATACGCAAAGTGTGCGAGACGACAGGCTGGGATTTTGGCGAAGCTTGGATTCCCCACCCAAGCGGTACCGTTTTAGAATCCACCCCGGCTTGGTACAGCAGCACACAGGCTCTAGAAACATTCCGACGGCAATCAGTTTCGCTTACTTTTGCACCCAACGTTGGACTGCCAGGGAAAGTGTGGTCATCCCAACAGCCACAATGGATTCCAGATGTTTCCGTTGCAACTAAAGCTTCTTTTTTTCGCTGTGAGATAGCTAAAGATTGCGGACTCAGAGCTGGGTTTGGCGTGCCGATTGTTACCAAAAATCGCGTACTGGCAGTGTTGACATTCTTCATGTTTGAGTCGCGCCAGAGAGATAAACGACTCGTCGAGTTGGTTTCTGCGGTAGCCGCGCAGTTAGGAACCGTGTTGCAGCACAAACAAGCCCAAGCTGCACTCCAAGAGAGCCAGCGCCGCCTTTCTTCTTTGATTGACTCGCTGCCGGGGATTGTCTTCTCCTGTGCCAACGATCCCCAATGGTCGATGACTTACGTTAGCGAAGGTTGCTGGCAGCTGACTGGTTATCATAGCGAAGAACTCATCGGAAATCGGGCGGGTTCCTATGATGCGATTACGCATCCTGAAGATTTACCAAAGGTTCTAGAAGTTATTGAGACAAGCGTAGCCCGGAAACAGCCTTACGTGGTCGAGTATCGGATTCGCACCAAATTTGGCAGCGAGAAATGGGTGTGGGAAAAAGGCAATGGTGTCTTTGATAGTGGCGGGCAGCTACGCTGTCTGGAAGGCTTCATTACCGATATCACCGACCTTAAGCGAGCAGAGGAAGAGCGAAGCGAGTTAATCGTATCGCTGCGAGAAGCGGAAGCAAAATATCGCAGCATTTTTGAGAACGCAATCGAGGGAATTTTCCAGACAACTCCCGACGGACACTATATCAGCGCCAATCCCTCGCTGGCTCGTATCTATGGCTACGCTTGCCCAGCAGAACTAATGGCGCGTCTGACGGATATTGAGCATCAGCTATATGTGGAGCCGAACCGCCGTGCAGAGTTTATTAGTTTGTTGCAAGAACACCATGCAGTGTCGGAGTTTGAGTCGCAAGTGTATCGCCAAGACGGCAGCATAATTTGGATTTCGGAAAACGCCCGTGCTGTCAGGGATGCTACTGGGGCGCTGCTTTACTACGAAGGTAGGGTGGAAGATATAACCGAACGGAAGCGGGCTAAGGAGCAACTGCTGCACCATGCGTTTTACGATACGCTGACGGGCTTGCCAAATCGGGCTTTATTCATGGAGCGATTGCAACGGGCGATTGAACGTGCCAAAAGTAGCGATCGCTATTTATTAGCCGTACTTTTTATAGATCTAGATCGGTTTAAGGTAGTTAACGATAGCCTGGGGCATTTGGTAGGAGATCAATTGCTAGTGGCGATCGCTCGTCGTTTAGAAGCTTGCGTGCGTTCTCAGGATACCGTCGCCCGCTTGGGGGGAGATGAGTTCACTATCCTCCTAGAAAATATTGAAAATATCCACAACGCTACAGCAGTTGCCGAGCGAATTCATGCAGCACTTGCAGGCTGCATCTATCTGGATGGACACGAAGTTTTTACTGCTGCCAGTATTGGCATCGTCCTTAATGGCAGTAAGGACAATACATCCCCCTCCACGCCAACAGCAGGGGGACTGCCCCACGAGCAAAATTCACAACTTTTCTACGATCGCCCGGAAGACCTTTTGCGGGATGCTGACACAGCGCTGTATCGTGCCAAGACATTGGGCAGAGGTCGCCATGAAGTTTTCGACATGACCATGCACCAGAGCGCCGTTGCGCTGTTGCAATTAGAAATAGACTTGCGCCACGCCCTTGAGCGTGGAGAATTCCAGATCCACTATCAGCCCGTTGTCTCCCTCTCAAAAGGCAGTATTACAGGTTTCGAGGCACTCCTGCGCTGGCAGCACCCTATAAAGGGGTTAATACCTCCCTCGGAATTTATATCAGTAGCTGAAGAAACGGCGCTAATTATTCCTATGGGCTGGTGGATGCTGCGCGAGGCTTGCTGTCAGTTACGCAGTTGGCAGTTAGCATTTCCCGGACGATGTTTGACTATAACTGTGAATCTTTCTTGCAGACAGTTTTCGCAACCAAACTTGCTAGAGCAAATTGACCAAATTTTGCACGAAACTGAGTTAGATGGATGCAGTTTGAAACTAGAAATTAGCGAGACTTGCTTGCTAAAAAATGCCGAAAGAGCAGCGGCTTGTTTGTTGGAATTAAAAAAACGTCAAATTGAAGTATGTATTGATGACTTCGGAAGGGGCAATTGTTCTCTTAGCTTCATGCACCAATTGCCTATCAAGGGGTTACAGATTGACCGCTCTTTTGTTAGCCAGATGGGTGTTGATGAGGGCGAAGGACAGCTAGAGGGAGATCTAGCGCTGCAAATTGTGCGAACGATGGTGACGCTGGCTCACAATTTGGGTATCGAAGCGATCGCAGAAGGCGTGGAAAATGCCCAACAGCTAAAACAACTGCGATCGCTTGATTGCGAATACGCTCAAGGCTACTTTTTTTCACATCCTCTAGACGCTATAGCAGCCGAAGCGTTAATGGCTAAAGAAATGCAGTGGTAAAAAGAAAGTCCGGACTTTGAACTCTAGAAAGTAGGATATTAAACTCAAAACTTACTCGCCATTACTTATTCGCCACTACCCATCGACTTGCAATAGGCATCCGCCAACCAGTACCAAAGGCGCGGTCAGTAATCTTCAACCCCGGCGGTGCTTGTCGCCGTTTAAATTCAGCACGCGCTACTAGCTGTACTATGCGGTTAACAATAATTGCATCGTGACCGCCTGCAATAATTTGATCTGGCGATTGATGGTCGTGAATTAAACGCTGCAAAATGTCGTCCAAAATTTCATAAGGCGGTAGGGAATCTTGATCTACTTGTCCCGGTTTTAGTTCAGCACTGGGGGCTTTGGTAATGATATTACTGGGGATGATTTCGCCATTGCGATTCAGCCATTCGCACAGGGAATAAACGCGGGTTTTGGGAACATCGGCAATTACTGCTAACCCACCATTCATATCACCATAAAGAGTGCAGTAACCAACTGACATTTCTGACTTATTACCAGTCGAGAGGAGGAGATAGCCAAATTTGTTGGCGATCGCCATCAATAAATTACCCCGAATCCGCGATTGAATATTCTCCTCGGCAAGTCCAAAAGTCGTCCCCGCAAACATATCGGCTAGCGTTTCATCGTAACCTTTCATCAAATTTCCGATGGCCAATGTTTGGGTAGAAATTCCGATACTTTTTGCTAATTTCCGGGCGTCTGTAACTGAGTGTTCGGAACTGTAGGGAGAAGGCATAAGAACGCCCAGAACATTTTCTGGATTAAGCGCTGCGGCTGCGATCGCTGCTACTAAAGCGGAATCTACTCCACCACTCAGCCCAAGTACAACTTTAGAAAATCCGCACTTATATGCATAGTCTCTAACTCCTAATACCAGCGCACGCCAAATTTCTTCATTTTCACTGGCAATTAGAGGAGAAAATTCCCCTAAATTCCCTTCTGGTGAGGGCGGGGAATTTAATAAATCTCGCTTTGTTTCATCAAATTCCAGCATCACCAAATCTGTTTCAAAAGCACGGGCGCGACACACAACTTCGCCAGTACGATTTAAGGCAAAACTACCACCATCAAATATTAAATCGTCATTTCCTCCCACCTGGTTTGCGTAGATAATGGGTTGATTGAAGCGAGATGCACTATGTCGCAACATTTCCTCTCGCAACTTTTGCTTGCCAACTCTGTAAGGCGAAGCTGATAGATTGACAATAAAATCTACGCCCAAATTACTTAAGTCAGTAATGGGATTAACTTCATAGCTGCGTTTGCCCCAAAATTCCTCATCATTCCACAAGTCTTCGCAGATAGTAACGCCAATGTGAAGATTATCGAGATTGAAAGAATTAGGCTGAAGTCCAGGCTCAAAATATCTGTCTTCATCAAACACATCATAAGTAGGCAAAAGGCGCTTGTTAAATATTTGTTGAACTTCATGCTGTTCCAACAAAGCCATACTATTGAATAGCGGCTTTTCGCCTGTAGAGTGCGCTTTTGGGTTTGGCGACACTATTCCCACCAAAACTGCAATAGTTCGCGGCAAATCGCGTGCTAATTTTTGTAGAGTAGTCGCCATCGACTCCACAAAACTGGGATATAGCAACAAATCTCGCGGTGGATAGCCGCATAAAGAAAGTTCCGGCGTTAGCAACAAACGCACGCCCGAATCAGCAGCTTGTTTGGCGGCTTCTAGAATTTGTTCGGCGTTTCCTGTGAGGTTTCCAATTGTGGGATTGAGTTGAGCGATCGCAATTTTCATATAGTTAGGGTTTGTTACTTATTAACTAGCGATGTAGAAACTAAATTAATGGCGTTTTCTGATAGCACGTTGATACTCGCCCATCCACTCCGATAAAGGATTCATTTCAAAAAGTGTAGCTTCTATCAAAGCAATAAATATATTTTTTCGCTCAAATATTTCTCTGCGCTTAATCGCATTTCTCTCCTGTTGAGTAAAGTAGAATTCCCAAGAAAGATCTGTTAATATAGTAACTTTCAAATTCTCCTGAATCTGCTGGCGACGTTCCCTGTGAGCTTGCAATAATTTATCTGGCGTTGCAGATGGATGGTAACTCCACAAACTTTTAGGATTGCGCCAAGTATGGGAAAGGCCGTTTGGCTTAAGATTTGTAGTTGATAAACTCCAGCCTTGTTCCATAGCACTATGAATAGTACATACCATCGGCATTTGTTTTATATTTGCACGGGAATAGACCTGAAATATATCGGCAAAACAATAATGTTGTGAATGAGAAAACAGTCGCGACAATCCGTTTACGGTATCGAGTTGGTAATCTATTATATGAACAAAATTTAGGGATTTTACCCCCTCGGTGTATTGAATAAGCAAGCCTAGATCGAGCTGCGGGTACTCTTCAGGATGTGTGGGAGAACAGCGGAATTCAGTCGGTAAATTTTTGAGCAATTTGGATTTCAACTCAATCCACCAACTGACATGGAGAAAAGCCTCTAGTAAAAATACAGCGATCGCACCTACCCAACCAAACCACCAAGCGAATAGTATCAGGATCGTAGAAGCCACTACCAAATACACAATAACTGTTTTCCAAACGTGTAGAAGTGACTGTAGAGCGCTCATAAAATTCCGTATAATTTTAGCGTTTTAACGCACAATCAGCACATATCTCCTTCTCGTAAAAAGGGCGAATGTAATTCGCTTCTATACATACTAAACCCGCCTGCGCGGGTTCTAAAAGTCCGCGTAGGCGGACTTTGTTTGTTTAGCCGCGATTTGTAATCGCCAGGTACATTCGTATGCATCGGTATGCTTTTTACCACCAACTAAATAAACACCAACGGCCTATCCTTCAAAGGTGCAAAAGCTGCGGCATCAAACCGATATAAACTAGCTGGACGCCCCGCACCGCGCGAGACTTTTACCCCTGTATCGTATAAAAAACCAAACTTCAGCAAGCGGGCGCGAAAATTAGAATAATCGGAAAAATTTTCTCCTAAAACAGTAGTATATAGTTGATAAAGATCGCTCAAAGTAAACACCTCCGGCAACACATCAAAAGCTACTGGACTGTACTCTAACTTATTACGCAGTCGCCGCGTACCTAACTGTAAAATATGATTGTGGTCAAATGCTAACTCTGGCACTTGAGCCAAGGGATACCAAGCAATTCCACTAACACCATCGGCAATTAACTCTGCTTCCTCAAAGCGCACTAAAGCAAAGTAACTAACTGATAGATAACGCACTCCAAATTTATCCGGTGATTCTCTAGGATCGCGTCCTGGCCCCCCAAAGCTATACAACTGCTCTAAATACAAGTTTTTTACTCTAATCTTTTCTGACAAAATCCTATAGGCTGCATCTTCTAAAGATTCCCCTTGACGTACCAAAGTACCGGGCAAACACCACTGCCCTAAAAATGGTTCCTCATGCCGCATTACTAATAAAACTAACAGCCGATTTTGTGCGGTATCAACTGAAAAAATTGCATTATCTACACCGACTTTAAAATCTGCTAAGGTCGGATTTTTTATAGGCTCGATCTGCTTTTGGCGGCGTCCTGGCATTCGTATAAATGTTCTTGATGGATATATGCCTCGATGGGAGGCGTCAAGCTGGTTGTATCTCCTTTTTCACGATACGCTGTGGAAGATACTGCTGGTGCGTTAAAATCGGCGATCGCTACCTCTGTCCCCAGTCCCCTCAAATCGTCCAAATCCTTATCTGACAACGCATAACCCGGTCGAGGTACGACGAGTAATTTCACTTGTCGCAACAAATCTTCAACTCTGTACCAACTCATTATCGCCAACCCCTTGCGATCTGCTTTCAGCAGCGCTTCGCTATCGCCAGAGTTACCCCCAGAAGAACCGCACACCAAATCAGAACCGATTGCTAAAGTAAAATCACCATCAGCCCAAATTTCTTTAGCTCTCTCTAAGGTGACAAGTGTTCGGGGATGGCTGAGTTCTGGATATAAACTAATATTATGCTGGGGGGCAGCAATCTCTTCAATCAGCAACCCTAGCATTTTTGTGCGGTGTTCCAAGGGCGAAGCGTGAGACTTAAAAGGATTATCTGAAGCCCAAACCGCCACTAAATCAAAATGTTGGGAAAGCCAAACTAAAATCGCCCTGTGCCCAGCAGTCGGAGGATCGGCACTCGTACCAAACAAAGCTATTTTGTTCATGGTTCATTGTTGATTGTTCGTTGGAATAATTATGGATGATGAATATGCAATGTTAATTAATTCATCATTCCCCATTACCGCTTTTGAGTTTGTTTAATCAAATCTAACAGCGGGTCAGAGATTTCTACTAAGGGCGGAGTGGGAGAATCTAGCTGGCGAGTTTCGGCTGGTAAACTAGCTACATTTACAGCAACGCGATCGCTTATTTCTGCTATAGTTTCCTTCCACAGTCGCTCACCTTGTTTAAATGCTACCTGTAATAACGGCTGCTCTCCTATAGGACATTCAGTTACTAATCCCAAACGGTCTTTCTTAAGCAAACTTCCTTCAAAAGAGCGGAAAATCTGCTTGCGACCAGGATAAGTTATTTTACCGCTTGCCTCCTTCATCACTGGGATGCCGTCAATATCCACGAGTTTATACACTCCATTGACTGGTTTGCCAGTAACGAGTCGCGTACCCAATCCGTAGCCGTCGATGCAAGCACCGCTAGCTTTGAGGCGGGCAATTTCCCACTCGTCTAAGTCGCCCGAAGCAAAGATGGGGACGCCTGGTAATAGCGATCGCACTTTTTGCGACAATTCCACTAAATCCCCAGAATCCAGCCGCACTCCAGCTAATTCCAAACTACCTGCCTGCACTTTATCTGCCAACATCTGAGCCGCCGCTACTGTATCGTAAGTGTCAATCAACAACGGCGCACCCGGAAAATATCGGTGAAATGCTGTAAAAGCCTCCCCCTCACTTCCTTCTTTTGCTGCTAAAGCCATGACAAGCGCATGCGCCATCGTACCGGTAGGCTTGCGCCCCAACTTAAGCGCCGCCAGCACGTTGCTCGTCGCATCCAAACCCGCCGCCAAAGCAGCCCTCGCCGCCCACAAGGAGCCTTGGGGACTAAATGCCCGTCGCGTGCCAAATTCCAGCAGGGTCGCCTGCGGCCCCGCTACATCCCGCATCCGCGCTGCTTTTGTGGCTATTAAAGTCTGATAGTTGATGGTGTTCAGCAGGTAAGTTTCCACCAGTTGGGCTTGCCACAACGGTGCTTCCACTCGCAGCATCGGTTCGTTGGCAAAAACCGCCGTCCCCTCTGGAACTGCCCAAACATCGCCAGTGAAGCGGGCTGTCTCTAGTAGCGACCAAAATCGCCCCGGTGCGTTGTCAAAAATTCCCGTAGCCTGCAAAGCCGCTATTTGCTTGGGGCTAAAACGGAATTTTTCTAGGTAGTCCAACGCTTGCGCCAGCCCCATTGCAATAAGGTAGCCAAAACCTTCTGGTAATCGCCGCGCAAATAACTCAAAGCTTGCGGTTTGCTGCTCTAACCCTTCTCCTGTGTAGCAGCTTGCCATTGTGAGTTGATAGAGGTCGGTTAACAGGCTGTAATCTTCAGGGGCTATGCTGAGTTCTTGGTCTTCTGTGTTTTCTTGTTCCTGAAGAGCATAAGGCTGCAAATATGGGCGATCTAGGGAAATCGTCATTGCTGGGGTTCCTAGCAAGGCTGGTTTTTTAAATTATAGTAAATTTCACCATAATAATGTCAAGGGTTTGGATAACTAACTCAAAATTTCCGTGCTTTGGTTAGATTTTTAGCTCTATGTAACAAAATGTACTGAAAATAAAATGGTAGTTTTATATAAAATAGCGGGGATGCCAAGCAGGGGAGAACGTTTGGGGTAGAAGGCGAGATCCCCGACTTCTTAAAAAAGTCGGGGATCTGAAATTAACTAAGGTCAATATAAATGACGTAGTTTTACAAAAATGTATAATTTCGACTTAAAACAAGACAAGTTAATCAGATATAAGCAAAGTATTGCAAAAACAATCAAACAATTATTGCTTTTCCCCTCAAACTAGGGGGAGTTATCGATAATTAGAAGTAGATAAATAAAATAAGTTTCGCGGGAGAGCAGTGTTATGGGTATTTCCAAAATGATGGACAGCCTCATTCAGTATTTCTCTGAAGCGATCGCCCGTATCTTTGGGCCAAGTGACGATGCGTATCCTCTGAGTGGCGTGCAACCATTTTCAGGAGATCCTTCCAAAGATTCGCATAGATCAAATTGGTAATTATACTTAAAGTTTTTGTCAGGTTTGATGGGTTCATTAGTAGAAAAAGCGGTGGAGAGAAAAGTATCTCCACCGCTTTTCTTGTGGATAGAAGGCTTTAAAGTAGTAGCTGAGTTAAGAAGAAGGCGACAGCCGCACTACCCAAGGGAACGGTGATGTTATCGATACCAAATTTGGAGAAGGCTTCTAAGGTAGTGGCGACTAAACCAACAGCGATCGCTACTACCCAAGTTTGCCAGATATTCCCCTGAATGCTTAATAGAATAAGGGAGGCGATCGCATAGCTAACCGCGAACATCGTCCCAGAACCTTCCCAACTTTTTTTTATTCCCCATATTTGGTAGGGATGCCTGCCAATGCGTTGACCGATAAGGGCTGCAAGTCCATCCCCCCAAGTCATTACCAAAATTCCCATTGCGGCATATTGGGGTTGGTGGATGGGCCAAAACCAAGCAATTAATACGCCAATGCTGACAGCGTAGAAAAATGTTCCAAAGCTTTTGCGTCCAACACTGTTGATTCCCGGAAGGATGGGGAATTTGTAGGACAAAAGCGCAACGGTACTGGCTAAGATCGAAGCAGTGATGCCTACCCAAGCGGGAATTTCCAGCCACCAGGCAAGTAAAATTACATTACCCGTACCGATATGGACGACTTTCCGCACTCTTTCCGGGTCTAGGGAGTTAGTGCGGTGCAGCGATTCTGCTAAAAGTACAATTACGCCCAAACATACTCCAACAAGAGCAATTTGGAACCATACAGCCGGGATTGATTCTAACCAAGGCAAAGTTTTTAACAAGGACTTAATAAAAGTGCAAATACTCTCTTTTCCACTTTATTAGATATCGGCGACACGATGAAAATTGTATTGATTTGGTTAATTCGCGGTTATCGGGTGCTGATTTCTCCTTTGTTTCCCCCAGTGTGTCGATTTCATCCGACTTGTTCGCAATACGCAATGGAAGCGGTAGACCGATTTGGTGCTTGGCGCGGTGGGTGGATGGCGATAAAGCGCATTTTGCGGTGTCATCCTTTGCATCCCGGCGGTTACGATCCCGTCCCACCCTTAGAGTCTACGAAGGAAGAAAAATGAGCGGTGGTTCGCCCTGCGAGATACCCGACTTCTTAGAGAAGTCGGGTATCTGAAACTCTGACATCTCACAATTCAAATATTATTGCTATAAGAATTTTGCTTAATTCTAAGTTTCAATCCCTGATAGAGATTTTGGGTAATTGTAAGGCGTGATGCCAGCATCAAAACCGAGGTTAAAGAAGTTTCAATCCCTGATAGAGCAGTCGTAAATGATTCGCCCTGCAAGCTCTCCGACTTCTTTAAGAAGTCGCGGATCTGAACCTCTGACATCTCACAATTCTGCATAGGATTGCTATAGGAATTTTGGTTAATTGTAAGTTTCAATTCCTGATAGGGATTTTGGGTAATTGTAAGTTGTCTGGATTTGCTGACTCGCGCAGTTGGGTAGAAATGTTTCAATCCCTGATAGGGATTTTGGGTAATTGTAAGTCGCCAAACAAGACTTTTACCAACTTCTGAATCGTTTCAATCCCTGATAGGGATTTTGGGTAATTGTAAGCACAACTTGTCATGTTCTGTTTCCTGATACTTCTCTGTTTCAATCCCTGATAGGGATTTTGGGTAATTGTAAGGCCATACATACCCCATTAAGTAACAATTACTTTTGTTTCAATCCCTGATAGGGATTTTGGGTAATTGTAAGGATTCGGCCCCATGCGTAATGCTTTCTTCATGGTGGTAGCGTTTCAATCCCTGATAGGGATTTTGGGTAATTGTAAGTAGGCAATTCCTGGCTGAGATTGAAGAAGTCCTGGTTTCAATCCCTGATAGGGATTTTGGGTAATTGTAAGTCACTAGGGCGGCAGCCTGATAAAAGCCAGAATCTGTTTCAATCCCTGATAGGGATTTTGGGTAATTGTAAGCGCAGGCGCAGATTGCCTTTGAATAGCTCAATAGAGTTTCAATCCCTGATAGGGATTTTGGGTAATTGTAAGAACCAATGACGAGCCAATACAAGGAGCCTTAGAGTTTCAATCCCTGATAGGGATTTTGGGTAATTGTAAGATTCTTTCTTGAATGAAGCCTCTAAAGCTGCTGAGTTTCAATCCCTGATAGGGATTTTGGGTAATTGTAAGTTTTAGCGTGCGATAAGCTGCGGCATAAAAGTCCAGGTTTCAATCCCTGATAGGGATTTTGGGTAATTGTAAGAATTTGATACCAATCACGCCAATTGAATTGGCAAGTTTCAATCCCTGATAGGGATTTTGGGTAATTGTAAGACCAGCCGTCTAGAAACCAGCGTATATTTGGTTTTCGAGGTGCGGTTGCGCGTAACACTGAACAAAATACCATTGCCGACGCTAACTTGTAAAGTACCCATTCGGAATTTTTGCCCCAAAGCCAGCGTTAACAAAGGTTGAAGAAATTGCGCGAGTCCGGTTTGGGGCGCGATCGCCTCAAACACCCGTAAATTAAACAATCCAGCCGCTAACTTCTTATCCCCTAAAAAAACAGCTACCCATCCGCGCCAGACAGCCATAAAACCCGATGGGCGAAATCCTATTTTACACTCGTGCGATCGCCAGTCTTTATGCTTATCAAAAAAGCAGGCGATCGCGCAATAGTTGAGTAACCAAGGGAGAGGGGCGATCGCGTCTTAAATCTTAACACCTTCCTTAATTGGCGTCAGCCTATATTTCAGCGCAAAATAGAAAATAAAGCGCTAAAAAAATGCCTACCAAAGTATCTATCCAGCCTAAACGCAAATTTAATAAAAAATTTCATCTGTGGACCGCGTTAATTATTCCTTTTATTGTAGAAATTGGAGCTGCTGTCGGTTTAGTCGGTTATCTATCCTTCCGCAACGGGCAAAAAGCCATCAACGACCTTGCCAATCAGCTATTAACCGAAGTCAATTCGCGAATTGAAGGACAAGTTGATAATTACCTAGAAAATCCCAAACGAGTGCTAGAAATGGACGTGCGTGCCATAAAAGCAGGAAACCTCAGCATTCAAGTCAAAGATTTTGATACCACAGGAAAAATTTTCTGGAATCAAGTTCAAACCTACAAACTATCCTATATCAGCTACGCAACTCCAGACGGAAATTACATTGGTGCAGGTTATGAAAAAGAAATAGCAACAATTGCCAAAGTCATTAAACCAAATATTAATGATTACATCGTCTATAGCCCCGATGAATTCGGTAATAACCCCACAAAAAAAGTGTTACTAGAAAAAGGAGCCGCAGTCGGACTTCTTAAAGAAGTTTGGTTTATAGATACCATTGCCGCCGGAAAAACAATTTGGAATTCTATCTACAGCTGGACTGTAGCACCAGAGCATCTGGGAATTGGTATCAACACACCCTTGTACGACAAGGCAAAAAAAATTCAAGGAGTTATTAGCATTGAGTTCAGCCTCGATCAGTTGAATGAATTTATGCGAAAGCTGAAAATTGGTCAAACCGGAAAAGCTTTCATCATGGAACGTTCCGGCAAATTAGTTGCTACCTCCAGCACCAAACCTTCTTATCGAATTATCAAAGGCAAAGCCGAGCAATTACCAGCGATGGAAAGTCCCGATCCGCTCATCCAATCTGCCGCTGACTTTCTCGTTAATAAATTTAGCAATTTAAACAATATTCGTGATAACCAACAACTAACTTTTACACAACAAGGGAAGAAAAATTTTCTATTGCTCGATTCCTATAAAGATGAATTTGGCCTAGACTGGCTGATAGTCATCGTAGTTCCCGAAGCGGATTTTATGACACAAATTTATGCCAATACGCAACGCACCATCTTGTTATGCATTTTAGCATTGCTGTTGACAATTATCATTGGTATTCTCACCGCTCGCTGGATTACCCGCCCCGTTCTACAAGTTTCTCAAGCATCCGCAGAAATTGCCGCAGGTAATTTAGAACAGCATATTGCACCTAGTAATATCATCGAAATTGAAAAATTGGCAAACTCATTCAACAGCATGGCAAGACAACTGCAAGAATCTTTTACCACGCTAGAGAAGCAAAATGAAGAATTAAAACATCTTGACCAACTCAAAAATGAATTTCTTGCTAATACCTCCCACGAACTCCGCACCCCGCTTAACGGCATTATCGGTATCGCTGAATCGCTTATAGATGGCGCAACTGGAGAACTAACCCAAAATACTAGAGCTAACCTAACATTAATTGCTGTCAGCGGTCGCCGTCTGGCCAACTTAGTTAACGATATTCTAGACTTCTCTAAACTGAGGCACAAAAATTTAGAATTGCAACTCAAACCCGTAGATTTGCGAGCAGTCACCGATGTAGTTTTAGCTCTCAGCCAACCTTTAGCTGCTCCCAAAAATTTGCAACTGCTCGACAATATTTCTACGGAACTTCCCCTCGCAGAAGCAGACGAAGATAGATTGCAGCAAATTTTGCATAACCTTGTAGGTAATGCTATTAAATTTACCCCTTCTGGAAGGATAGAAATCTCAGCAGAATTGGTCGCTGAGGAAGAGGTATCAGCGATCGCTGACCAATCCCAAATCCAAAATCCACAATTCAAAATTTCCATCACCGTCTCAGACACGGGAATTGGTATCCCACAAGATAAATTTGACAGCATCTTTGAATCCTTTGAACAAGCAGAAGGCTCTACTGCTAGAGAATATGGTGGGACAGGACTAGGACTAGCAGTAACCAAGCAACTTGTTGAATTGCACGGGGGCAAAATTAGCGTTAAATCTAAAGTTGGGGAAGGTTCGCAATTTACTTTTACTTTACCCATATTTCAAGGCGTTGTTGAACCAACTCAACAGGTTGCTACTATTAAAGACAGCATAACTCTAGAGTTAGCAATCCCAACAACAAGCCCCAACTTTCAACTTACAAATATTAACGAAAAACAGTTTAAAGTTTTGATTGTCGATGACGAACAAGTGAATCGTCAGGTACTTGTTAACAATCTCTCGCTGTACAATTACGCTCTTACTGAAGCGAGTAACGGACAAGAAGCCTTAACAGTAATGGAAAATGGTTTTATTCCCGATTTGATCTTACTCGACCTGATGATGCCGCGCATGACGGGTTATGAAGTTTGCAAAAAAATACGCGATCGCTTTCCAGCATACGAACTTCCTATTGTTATGCTTACGGCAAAAAATCAAGTTTCAGACATAGTAGAAGGCTTTGAGTCAGGAGCTAATGATTATTTATGCAAGCCAATTCAAAAACAAGAAATGCTTGCCCGAATTAAAACTCATCTTTATCTCGCAAAGCTAACTTTATCCTACGGGAGATTTGTCCCGCGCAATTTCCTGCGTTTCTTAGATAAAGAAAGCATTATTGATGTTCAATTAGGCGACCAAGTACAGAAAGAAATGACAATATTGTTTTCTGACATCCGTTCGTTTACAACTTTGTCAGAAGCAATGACACCCCAAGAGAATTTTAATTTTATCAATTCTTATCTTAGCCAAGTCAGCCCAGTCATTCGCCAGCATAATGGCTTTATTGATAAATATATTGGCGATGCGATCATGGCTTTATTTCCTGACTCAGCCGATGATTCCGTACAAGCAGCGATCGCGATGCAAAAACAAGTAACTATCTACAATCAACATCGGCAACAAAAAGGCGAAGTTCCTATCTCTATAGGGATTGGTTTACATACAGGCAATTTAATGTTAGGAACGGTTGGCGAATCAGAACGTATGGATACAACAGTAATTGCTGATGCTGTTAACTTAGCCTCGCGTTTGGAAGGATTAACGAAACTGTATGGAGCGGGAATTTTAATCAGCGATCGCACTCTATCTCGCCTGGAAAACTTAGATAAATATACCTATAGATTTCTCGATCGCGTTAGAGTGAAAGGCAAAAATCAACCTATTTCTATCTATGAAGTCTATGATGAAGAACTCGATTTATCCAATCAGTTAAAGACGCAAATGCAACCAAAATTCGAGGAAGCCGCCCTAGCTTATAGCAATCAAAAGTTTGCGATCGCGCAAGAAATATTCCAAGAAATAATAGATAAAAATCCTCAAGATCGAGCAGCCTTAGTTTATATAAAGCGCTGTCAGCAACATCAACAATATGGTGTAGCGCCGGAATGGGAAGGCGTAACAGATTTTGATTCCAAGTAATTATCTTTCTGCGCTAAATTGCCTGGCTATTTGAATATAATTTGTCAGAATTGTTTCTATCCTGCAAGCAATAAAACCATGAAACCTTATCAGCTAATTCCTATTTTGGAGTGTGGCGAATCGCTCGTCCCCATACCATTAGAAAACTTTGCCGTCGCTTCTCCCCATCCTTATCAAATATTAGGTGCTAATTATGGAGAGCGATCGCCTTATTATCTCCGCCAAAGCGTCCTCGATAGCCTCAAGTTAGCCCAAGCTAATTTGCAAAAGCACCATCCAGGCTGGCGCATTCAGATTTTTGATGCCTATCGACCCGTTGAAGTCCAACAATTCATGGTAGATTACACCTTTGCCCAACTTGTTCAAGAGCAAAATTTGAACCTAGCTGAATTAACAGAAACTCAGAAGCAAAAAATTTGGGAGCAGGTTTATGAATTTTGGGCTGTACCCAACCTTAACCCAACTACGCCTCCCCCTCACAGCACTGGTGCTGCTGTCGATGTAACCCTAACTTTAGATACAGGCAAAATTGTTGATATGGGGGGCGAAATTGATGAAATATCACAGCGATCGCATCCCAACTACTACGCCAACAGCACCAGCCCACTCCAATACCAGTATCATTTCCATCGCCAACTGTTGTACGATGTCATGCGCGAGGCTGGTTTCCAACGTCATCTCAACGAATGGTGGCATTTCTCCTTGGGCGATCAGATGTGGGCGTGGCTGTGCAATCTAGAAAATCCCGATAAACCTAGTGCAGCACGTTACGGAAGAGTCGCTTAAGCCGCCGCCCTGACGCAATCATCTATCCATTGAGTCTTTTGAGTCCCCAGAGTCAGATATTCTAATTTAAAGATAATTACGAAATTCTTGGCTACTCATGTACGTTTACATTCTTTTATTCAATGCCCGCACAGAAAACGAAGGAATTCACAGCATAAGAATAGGCGATCGCAACACGGTGTTAATGTTTGAGTCGGAAGACGACGCCACCCGCTTTGCGGGGATGCTGGAGGCGCAAGATTTTCCCTCTCCTACTGTGGAAGCCATAGATAAACAGGAAATAGAGGAATTTTGTCAAAGTGCCGACTACGACTCGCAATTTATTGAGGAAGGTATGTTGGCACTGCCGCCGGAGAATAGCGTCGAGGAAATGGACTGGCAACCAGAAGCCAAGGAACCAGATGTATCTGACTTGGATAGAATCCGCCGTCAGCTAGAAGGACTGTTGTGATCTGGTATGACGCCTATTTTCTCACTTCACGCTCATCAGAAGCACAAAGGATAACAGATGAAAAATCTAGAGGAGCGCGGACATCTTTTAACCGAACAGGTTAACCCCAACAGCCAAAACTTAGATCAGCTAAGTTCTTTGGAGTTGGTGGATTTGTTCAATCGCGAGGATGCTCAAACCTTAGCCGCGATCGCCGCCGCCCGTACCCAGTTAGCCGAAGCAATCGACGCCGCAGCCGAGGCTTTACGTCAAGGCGGACGGTTATTTTATATAGGAGCTGGAACCAGCGGGCGTTTGGGCGTCTTGGATGCGGCTGAGTGTCCCCCCACGTTCTGCACGCCGCCGGAGATGGTACAGGGCATTATTGCTGGTGGTGCTGGGGCATTAATCCGCAGTTCGGAAGATTTGGAAGACAAAGATGAAGATGGAGCCGCCGCGATCGCTCAACGTCAGATTAATCATCTGGATATCGTTGTAGGCATTACTGCTGGGGGAACTACGCCTTTTGTACACGGTGCAATCCAGGCAGCTAAACAGCGGGGTGCTACTACAATATTGATTGCCTGCGTGCCCGCCGAACAAGTTACTATCGATGCGAATATAGACATTCGCCTGATAGTTGGCCCGGAAGTCGTGGCAGGTTCGACGCGACTTAAGGCAGGAACCGTCACCAAGATGGCTTTAAATATTTTATCGACGAGCGTGATGGTGAAGTTGGGGAAAGTTTACGGCAATCGCATGGTAGATGTCGCCGTTACTAACAATAAACTGCGCGATCGCGCTTTACGAATGTTGCAAGACTTGACAAGTTTAAGCCGCGAAGACGCGGGATATTTGTTAGAGGAAAGCGGGCGATCTGTTAAGTTAGCTTTAGTGATGCACTGGACGGGGTTAAACCGACAAGAGAGCGATCGCTTGCTTGCCGAACATAAAGGTAATCTCCGACAAGCTGTTTTAAGTTACCAGAAGCCCGGTTTGTAGAAACAGTTTGTAAACGTCAGTCAAGAACAATTGTAGGTTGGGTTTTTGTTTTTAACCTAACTGAATTGTATTGATTTAAATGGTGCGTTACGCTGCGTTAACGCACCTACACCATCAAATCTAAAATCTTCCCCAGCCTTATTTTTTGATATAACCCCACTTACCCTGATATTTTACCGCTGCTAGCCCATAAGAAAATTGATTGGCATCATCAAACTGCGGCTGAATGACAATATTGCCAGTCTTATCTATATAGCCATAATTGCCGTCAATTTTTACCGCCGCCACACCTTGAGAAAACTTACCAGCATTATCAAATTGTGGCTTAATGACAACATTGCCCTTGGAATCAATATAGCCGTATTTATCCTTAATCCTTACTGCTGCCAACCCTTCTGAAAATTCGCCAGCAACACTAAATTGCGGCTGAATAACTATTTTACCTAATTTATCTATGTAGCCATATTTATTATCAATTTGTACTGCTGCGAACCCTTGAGAAAAGTTACCAGCACTATCAAATTTTTGTTCAATTACTATCTTGCCTGTTTTATCTATATAACCATAGCCTGCCAGCAAAGCTCCCTCGTTCTCAAAATCACCCTTAGCCCAATATGCGGCTGGTGCCAGTCCTTCAGAGAAGGTGGAAGCATAAGACAATTCTAGCTTAATAACTACGTTTCCTCTCTTATCAATATAACCCCAATCGTTTTGAATTCCTGCTGGTCTACCTACTGCCGCCAGTCCTTCTGAAAAATTTTGAGCATCTGGAAATTCAACCTTAATCGCCATGTTACCAGTAGTGTCTATATAGCCATATCCATCGCTAATTTTTACTAGCGCCAATCCATCGGCAAAAATATTAGCTTCTTCAAACTGAGGTTCTATAACCGTTTTGCCAGCTTTATCTATATAGCCATATTTTTCACCAATTTTTACCGCTGCTAATCCTTGAGAAAAAGGCAAAGCATCATCATACTGCGGGGTGATGACAAAAGAAGGAAGTTGGTCTTTTTGTATATTTTTTGATGAAGAAGTGGAATTATTGGGTAGCGCCGAAGTGGAAGTTAAATTACATCCCGTAAGCGTAGATTGTATGGCAACAACAGAAGCGATCGCTATTATCCCGCTTCTGATTAAGTTACCCAAGTTTTCTTTGCTCAATTTTCTAAATAACCCCAATTTTGGGTAGTAATTATTAGTATTAATAATAAATCTCTTTGAACTAAACGAGATTTATGGTTAATAATACAGTCGGCTTTGCCCCACAAAAATGAAATCCCTACTAGAAACGGCAAATCCGGGAGGGAAATGATTTATTATTAGCTCTAGCTGCTAAGGTTCCTAATCAAAAATGTTTAATGCATCGGAGACTGCTGCAACGGGTTTAATTGTGCTGATTGCTCTAGGCATCCTGGGCTGGGGGTTCTACCGCGCCAAGCCGTTCGGCAAACTGGGAATCTTAGCCTGGTTGCAGTCAGTAGTGTTGATGACTCCCTGGCTGCTGTTCTTTGGGTTGTTCGCAGCTGGTATTTACATCAACTTGGTCGGAATTCTGTTTTTGATAGTGGCGTCAGCTGGATTATACATCTTCCTGGGCAAACGCCTGCGAACCGCTGCTAAGGATGCAGAGGTGATGAACTCGCTGCGTACCAGAGTGGCGCAGATAATGGAGGAATCAGACTCCACAGAAAAAATAACTGCATCAGACGCCTCGCCCGCCTCAAGCGTGCCAACACCGGAGGTAGTCAAAGCTATTGAGGTGGTTCCCATCCCCGATGAGGACCTGAAAACCATCAAGAATATTTTTGGCATTGATACGTTCTTTGCTACGGAAACAATCCCGTATCAAGAAGGCGTTATCTTTAAGGGCAATTTGCGGGGAGAGCCTGATGCAGTTCATTCGCGGTTGTCTGCTAGTTTGCAAGAAAGATTGGGCGATCGCTATCGGCTATTCTTAGTCGAAAACCCAGAAGCCAAGCCCGTCGTCATTATTCTCCCCAGCAGCAATGACCCGCAAACCACCACTCTCCCCCAAAAAATCCTGGCTCTAAGTCTTTTAGTCGCCACCATTGCCTCAAGTTTAGAAACAGGCGGGCTTTTCCTGGGCTTCGATTTCTTCAACAACCCAAGCCGATACAGGGAAGTGCTGCCCATTACTGCGGGAATCTGGGCAGTTTTAGCATCTCATGAACTTGGCCACCGCTGGATGGCGCGTCGCTATAACGTCCGCCTCAGTCTTCCTTTCTTCATCCCCTCGTGGGAAATAGGCTCCTTTGGCGCGATTACTCGCTTTGAGTCGCTATTGCCCAACCGCACGGTCTTGTTTGATATTTCCTTAGCCGGGCCTGCCACCAGTGGCATTATCTCGCTATTGATGCTGCTAACTGGCTTGCTGCTTTCCCATGATGGCAGCCTGTTTAAAGTGCCGTCGCAGTTTTTCCAGGGGTCGATTTTGGTGGGAACGCTCTCCAAGGTTGTCCTCGGTTCTGCCCTACAAAAGACTCTTGTTGATGTACACCCGCTGACGATTATCGGCTGGCTGGGCTTGGTGCTGACGGCGTTAAATTTGATGCCTGCTGGTCTTTTAGATGGGGGCCGAATGGTTCAGGCAATTTACGGACGTAAAATCGCACGGGCAACTACAGTAGCCACTTTAGTTGTGCTGGGGATAATATGTCTGGTTAATCCTGGAAATCCGGTGCTTTTCTATTGGGCAATCGTGATTTTGTTCTTGCAGCGGGGTTCAGAGCGCCCCAGCTTGAACGAAATAACAGAACCCGATGATGCGCGAGCTGCTTTGGCTTTGTTGGCTCTGTTTTTGATGGTGGCAACACTGATTCCGTTAGCTCCAGGTTTAGCAGGGCGTTTGGGCATTGGTGGCTAAAAATCCATTTTTGATGGGTTGATGTATAGATTTCATCTGGCTAGCCAAATCCATCGAATGTTGGATTTGGACTAGCAAGCTGCAATCTATAGTTAAAGTCTAAGCCCCAAATCCTTGCCGCCATGGATACACCTCCTCCGATCGTAGTTCTTCTAGACCTCAGCGCTATCTTGGCTGGGACCAGCCGGGAATGGCAGGGGTATGCGCGGCTAGGAAAGTGTTTTCTGCCTCAAGTTGTCTATGAGGAGCTGGAATTTCTCTGCAAGCGGGCACCTGAACCTAGCCAGGAGAAAACTGCTAGAGAGTTCATCAACTTTTATCCGAATAGTGGCTGGCAACTGACAAGCGCTGATGCCAATCACCTGTCAGTCACGGTTCCGGCTGGTAAAGCTATGAGCAAACAAGCGCGACTGACTGTAGCAACTGTCCGCTGTGCTTATGGTTTGTCTAAAGAGCAGGAACGCAAGCTGGTAGTTTTTGTAGGTAATGGCCACTCGCTGTTGCAAAAAATTCAAGCTTTGAGAGCTAGTAATTTATGCGGCATTACCGCTACGCAATTGTTGCAGTGGAGTCGCACGCGGCAGCGCCCAGAGGCAGTTACCGAGCATATGCAGATGATGATGAGGGCAGGATCGGAGCCTATCTTAACAGGAATGGTGCATGCTAGCCCTACGACGGCACGCCCGACGACTAGAACGAGGCCGTCTGTGCAACCAAATCAAGCAGTGCAACGGTCATACACGCGATCGCCCTTGCCAAAGGCTTCTAGCCCTAGTGGGAGCTTTCTTAAACAGATTTCGGGTTTTTTAACAATAGGCGCTCTAGCGATCGCTGGCTTATTTGTCTGGCAAACCGTTCAACCTGCTTCGTTCAAAAAAACTTGGAAGCAGCTAGGTTTACCCACATTGTCTGGAAATACTCCACCGCCACCTAAAAAGCCAATTAAAAAATAACTTTATATTCTTATTCTGTTGCATTGGTCGCGGTTGTGTTATAGGCATTCGCTAGCACTATCGCGACCAACGCTATATAACTTATATTTCCTTTGTAAACTAACTAGGCGAGCAAACTATGGCCCCGATTCCGGGAAAGTGCGCCTAAACTCATCAATCAGATCGTCTAACTCTTCAAGAGCCTGATTTACATCAATTCGCAGAGTTCCCAGGTTGGGTTGCTCCAATAGCTCTACCAGGGACTCGCGCTTGCTCTCGATCAGGGCAATTCGTTCTTTTATTAGCTGTGGTTCCATTGTCTGCAATATTACCTACACTTATCATCTAGCATAGACAACTTTAACGCAGGAACGGAGGGCGTTTTGGGTCAACAGGCTTATTTTTAATCACTTCGGCGATAAACCGCTTCATCGCTTTTTCCCTATTTGTCATAAAAGCAGACCAAAACCCTGGTTGAAATTCATCCATAGTTTTAGCTAAAGCCCAAACATCTACAGCGAGTATGTTATATAGGGTTTCATCCTCTCGCTTCAGCGTATTGAGCTGCTCTAGAATAGCACTACTTTTTTTTGTAGCTGGCTGACTATCTTCTTTAATCATCTTAATTACTCGGGTTATAGCGTAGATGGCGAAAGATACTGATGGCTTATATAGATCGTAGAGTTTATCCTTACGACTGGGCTGATAATTAGTAGTTCCTACCAGCTTAAGGCACTACAAAATTAGACTTTGCAGCGTTCTCGAACAGTTAAACCTGCAACTATTGCCGTCAAAGCCTAATTTGTGATTTGTAACATGGGGATGCGATCGCCTGCGTTACAGACTTCCTTATATCTATAAATGAATATGTTACCCAGGACAACGATAATAATGCTGAAGTAATTATCTGTAGGATGGCCTCATTAAAATGTTACCTAAAACTTCTCTGGGAACGTTGGGTCTGGTTATTGGTAGCATCCTTACCTTTGTGGGATTTGTGGCCTATGCACAGGGAAATGCCACGCTGAACCTAGCGGGCTTCTTCTACGGAATTCCCCTGCTGCTGGGAGGTCTAGCCCTCAAAGCCTCCGAACTAAAACCAGTGCCCTTTAGTCAACCAACTCCGCCCGCTATACTGACACTGCGGGAGCAGCAAGCGACAACCACCCAAAACCAGATACGAAAAGACATCACCCGATATCGCTACGGTCAAGACGCCCATCTTGATAGTTCCCTCAGCCACCTGGGTATGAGTCCGACAGATGAGGAAAGGCCAGTCATCAAAGGTTTGCGGGAAACATCTGTCGATGGTGCTTACACTTTAATTCTGGAATTTGATTCGCCCTTGATTCCTTTTGAGGTTTGGCAACAAAAGCGGCAAAAAATGGAAACTTTCTTTGGCCCTGGGTTGCGAGTTGAGGTGAATCAACCTGCTTTAGATAAAGGCGTTGAAGTATCCCTGATTGCTACACCCAGCGCTAGCTGAGTTTATTTTTCCAGACGCACGGCGTACCACTGCAAATACTGCCCCGGCCCTACATCAAATTCGCATGATGTATTAAGCAGGTATTTAGCCTGCTCCTCCAGGTCGGTAAATTTTTGCAAATCTCTCGGCAGGTCATCCTGCCGAGTTGCCAAAATTGCCTTGAGTTTTTCTAAAAGCTCTATTGGTGTCAAAAATATCTCTGGTTGGTTGGGTTCTAGCAAAACGAAGGTATCTTCACTGTACATTAAGGAGTCAGGCATTTTTGGTTCTCTATGGTAGCGACGTTAGGCTTTAGTTTAATGGTAATGTTTGGGTCATTGATAGGCGCGATCGCTCAACGCAACCCATAAAACTTTGCCCTACATAGCTAAGTAGTACCTGGAAAATTCCCTCTATCCTATCTACTACCTACTACCTCCTCATTTCATTCCGCAGATGGGTGGCTTTAATCCTACATTCGCTAGGGTAAGCAAATAGGCGGCTTTAATAAACCGCTCCCTAGTCTATATCGCTGTTAACTCGTCCCCCCAAGCGGCCAACACTCAACAGCCATAACGCGGGTTTACTTTAATTTGACGCATCTGCTTATAAGCATCCCCAACCTTACCTAATGATTAATACAGCCTCTTCTAACCCTTTACTCACCCTCAATTACGAACCAGCCCTAGAGTCCTTGGGCAACGACTATTTTGATGAAGTTGCAGCAGCTCAATTTCCACAACATCTCCTACGTTTTCGCAACGACGAACTGCTCACCCTGCTAGGGCTAGACCCTAATACCGTCAAAGACGGCCATTTCATCGAAGCCTTTGGCGAATTTCAAGGCGTGCGGCCTTTTTTAGCCTTGCGCTATCACGGCTATCAATTCGGCCAATACAACCCATTTTTAGGCGATGGCAGAGGCTTTCTCTACGGCCAAGTTCGCGGTACTGACGGCGAACTTTATGACTTTGGAACCAAAGGTTCTGGAACTACCCCATATTCGAGAAATGCCGATGGCAGACTAACGCTTAAAGGTGGCGTGCGGGAAGTTTTGGCCGCTGAAGCCCTATATCAGATGGGCGTTCGCACCAGTCGCTGTTTCTCGCTAATTGAAACTGGCGACCAGTTGTGGCGGGGGGATGAACCTTCGCCCACGCGGTCGTCTGTGATGGTGCGTTTTAGTCGTTCTCACATCCGTTTTGGCACGTTTGAGCGGTTGCACTATTTCGATCGCGCTGATTTAAGTAAAAAGCTTCTAGACCACGTTATTGAGCAGTATTATCCTGCTTTGCAAAACGAAGCGGAACGCTATGCACTATTTTACGCAGAATTAGTGCAACGGGTGGCATCTCTTGTTGCTCAATGGATGGCTGCTGGCTTTTGTCATGCTGTTTTGAATACAGATAATATGTCTATTACTGGAGAAAGCTTTGATTATGGCCCTTATGCTTTTATCCCCACTTACGAGCCAAATTTTACAGCCGCTTATTTTGACTATGGCGGACGCTACTGTTATGCCAATCAGCCAGGGATTTGTAAATTGAATTTACAGATGCTTCAGGCTCCTTTAGGGGCGATTATTTCCCAACAAGATCTGGATGCTGGGTTGGCTAAATTTGATGAGCGTTGTCGCGAAACTTACCGAGATTTAATGCTGAAAAAGTTGGGGGTTGAACATATTTCTGGGGATGATGCTGAAGAATTGCTAAGGCTAACTTTTGTATTTTTACAAGATAGCCAAATAGGTTATCATGCTTTCTTTTCTTCACTAGCAGAGAATTTTTCCCCTAGCTGGCGAGAGGATGCTAATTCTATTATCCGCTTGCCTGATGTAGTTAACTCAGATGCCATAGCAGAATGCTGGGAACTTTGGCGAAATTTATACCAGCGGATTTTGAGCAATTTGCCGATTTCTGAGATGGATAATATTGCCAAAAATATGCGGCGGAATAATCCAAAAACGGTTTTATTGCGTCCGGTGATAGAAGGAATTTGGCAGCCAATCGTTGAGGAGGATAATTGGGAGCCTTTTTATGAGCTATTGAGGCGGATAAAAACGAATTCTTGATTTTACAAAGACGCTAAGAGTTAGCCGATAAAAAAATCCGTGAGGGGAAAGAGGTGGGCGATCGCCCACCTCTTTCCCCTAAAACTTTTTTGGCCAAAACCAACAAAGCTAAATTTCCTAAAATTGCCTGGTTTTTGACCTATAAAAATGGCTCTATTGCCGTCGTGTTAAGCATTGTATCCCTCTCTACCCAACCTTGAACGCGATCGCCTCCTACCATTGGGCTTAAAATTTTGGGTTTGAAGTTCTGAAACTAGCTACTGGCAAAGCTTCCCAGCTCCAGCATCGAAAATAGTATCAACCAAGCAGCATGAAAGATAGCTATAAAACCCTTAGCAGAGGTACTAAGAGGAATCATGAGAAACATCACGTATTTTTAAATTTTAGATATAAAAATACGATGAAGCGACTATAAAGTTTTGCTCAGGTAATCACCCGTCGATCTCTACCCATACCTACGTGGATCGCCGCCGCCACAAGGGGTGAATTGAAACTAAAGCGAGATCTGAGCGATCGCGCAGCCCTGGTTTCAGCAGATCGCATTGCTGTAGAGGGGGGAACAATAGCAACTTCTTCGACCAAACCAATCTTCTGAAGGCGAAAAGCAATCTGCTGGACAATTTCTAAAGAGAAGTCGAGTTGGTGCGCGATCGCCTCAATACTCACCTTCCCGTCAGCCAACTGCCACACTTGCCGTTCGCGATAGTCTAGCTTCAATTCCGGCTTAACCCAACCGCGCATAACCAGCGCCTTAGTCGGGTGAGGTAGTTTATCAGCTAAAGATTTCCAGTCGCGTCGCAACCGCAAACCCCACAAAATTGCTTCCGTCGCGCTTATCGATAAACCCGTCATCTCTTCTTTTGGCAAAGTCGCCATACTATCAAACACAAACTTCCCTTCTTGAAGCCTTAACAACGAACACAAGGGTCGCAGCACTTGGATATGGAAAAGCAATTTTAATTGCTCGGCTTGCAAAACCCCTTTCGTCTTTAGCAACAAGCCAGTGGGAATGTTTCCAGCCTGATGGCGAAGCTTAAATACTTGATAAATTTCCTCATGGCTGACCCAGCCTCTTTGACTGATTAAACCAATTAAGCCTTTACCGTCAAGGGTGCAGGCAGCCGCTACAATGCGCCCTTGAACGAGCCACAGATAATGTGCTTTTTGATTGTGCGCTACATTGCTAGCGGCTGGATGAATCGAAAGTAAGCCAGTTCCCTGCTGTGTTTCGAGGAATCGAAAGATGTCGGCCAAAGCAAATTCTGCTAAGTTCCCTGCAATCGGCATGATGTTCCCCTGATGACTAGATTTAATTTTGCCACTCAGCTATGTACTGACGCCTTTCGAGCCGCCCCAGACGGATAAATAGCGAGTAGCGGGCGCAGCCTCGCGCCAACAAACGTTTATGGTAGGTTTCTACTCAAATCTTGCACCATTCTTGCCTGGAACTGGTTTTACCAGCTCAATCCAACAAGAAAAATCAATTTTCCGTCATTCCAGCCTCTTGCCCGTCATCTCAGCCATGCAATATCTGAGTTTTTACTTAGATTTTGCATGGAGAATTAGCTGGCAGTAGGTCATGGATCGTGGGGCAATTTGTCAATGATATTTAACCGATTGCCAGTGAATTATTGGTGCTGATGTGATGTTATACCGAAAAACTTAGCAGAGCTAAGAGATGGAAGCCATAGGAAATATTACGGATGTGGCTTTCACAGATGCAAAAATATCAAATATCAACTATGGCAATACTTAATTATTTGATAGCTCTCTCTTCCACTCTTTCCTCTAGCCCTATCGGGCATGGCTATAGCCCTATCGGGCATGGCTTCGCTAACGCTAACGCTAACGCTAACGGATATCGCCTTGGCAGCTTCTAAGATCGGTCCTCTCACAAATACGCATAGGAGTGCTATATAATATTTGGCTATTGTTGAAGCTGTCGGCGCTCTACATTCTTACTTTTAGGCAAATTTTTGCAGGCGGTATAAAACCGCACTACTTTGATTAGCATTAGTTGTATCTTGGACGGGTTTTCTGTTCTGGAATAAACCTATAAAACTTTGAACAAAAGTGTTACCGCTTGCTTCTTTAGCCGATACTACTTGCTGTAAAGCACGAGTTTCTGCCAATGGCACTGTTAAAACAGGGGCAATGTTGGAAACTTCTTCGACCAAACCAACCATTTGCAGGCGGAATACAATCTGCTGAACCGTTTTTAGAGGAAGTTGGAGTTGGTGAGCGATCGCCTCAAGGCTTATCTTCCCACTTGCTAACTTCCAAACTTGCCCCTCGCACGAGTCTAGTTTTAAGTAAGGCTTGCTATAACCAGTTTTGGTCAGAACTAAGTTTGGGTTGGGTAGCTTGTCAGCCAAAAATGTCCAATCTCGCAGCACCCGCAACCCCAATAGAGTGGCTTTGGTTGCTGATAGGCTCATTCCCGTCATCTCAACGGTTGGCATAACAGCCATGCTATCAAACACAAACTGCCCAGTTTGTAGTTTAAATAAGGCACACACTGGTAGTAGAACTTGGACGTAGAATAGCAGGCTTAGCTGCTGTGAACTTAGCGCTTCTTTCTTTTTTAAGCAGACACCGAGGCTAGAGTCTCCACTGATAAGGCAGCTTTTAGCCACCCCATGAATCTCTTCAGGCTTGAGCCAGCCCCTTTGACTGATGAGGCAGGTTAAGCCTTGATTGTCAAGGGTGTTGGCAAAGGCTACAATGCGTCCTTCGTGTAGCCAGAGATAGCTTTCTCTCTTTTTCTGGGTTTCACACTCAGACGCTGCATGAATCGAAAGCAAGCCTGTGCCCTGCTGTGTCTCCAAAAATTGAAAAATTTCTGGCAAGGAAAATTCTTCGAGGTTCCCTGCGATCGCCATGCTTTTCCTCTGTTTGGTAGGTTCAATTTCAAAGCGTCGCTTTTAATTCACCCTGAGATGGTAGCCGCGACAGTCATTTCCTCAGTTTAAGGCAAAATTTTGTATCTGTAAGAAGTTCCATCTAGTACTAACTGCTAGCGATTTTAATCTGTTCGCTAAAAAAAATCAATAACGAGTAAATAATTTTAGCGGTTGTTAAAGCATAATTACCTTGACGGAGCTTAATCGCAATCATTTCCATCTGAGAAGTAGAATAACTGAATTAAGCACTATCATCTTCTAGGTTGAAGTGAGGGACGAAACCCCTCCAACCAATAATTAAGTCCCTGCCATAGGGATTTTATGGTGTAGCTGCATTTTCGACAAATTTTCTGTTGCGGAACAATCCCATCAGGCTATCGACAAACGATTGACCAAAACGGAAGTTTTTAGTAAATCCTAACCCAATAGTCTTGTCAACTAAAGCCCTTGGCATTGTTATGGAAGAACCACCGTTGGGAGACTCTTCGACCAAACCAACCATCTGAAGGCGGCAGGCAATCTGCTGAACTGTTTCGATGGGGAGGTCAAGTTGCACGGCGATCGCTTGTAAAGACAGCACGCCGTCTATCAACTCCCAAACTTGCCACTCTTGCGAATCTAGCTTTAAGTGGGGGTAGCCGCAAACAGCCTTACGAAGAACCAAGCTAGCAACAGGCAGTTTGGCACTTAATGGCGTCCAGTCGCGAAGTACCCGCAAACCCAAAAGCGTTGCTTCCGTTGCCTTTAATGAGAAACCCGTCATCTCTTTTGAGGGCGTAGCAGCCAGCGTGTCAAATACAAAGACACCTTCTTTAAGCTTAAATAAAGCACAAGCTGGCAGCAGCACTTGCACGTAAAATAGCAGTTTCAACTGTTCTTTGGCGATCGCGCCCGACGAGTGCAACCACAACCCCAACGGAGTGTCCGAAGGATGCGGGCACAGTTGAGCCAATTCAAGAATCTCCTCAGACTTGAGCCAACCCCTTTGGCTGATGAGCCTAGTCAAGCCTTGATTGTCAAGGGCGTGACCAACAGCTACAATTTGTCCTTTTTTCAGCCAAACATAAGTCGTTTTTGCCTCCTCTGTGGCGTCGCATCCTGGCACGTGAATTGACAGCAATCCACTACCCTGATGATGATCGAGGAATTGAAAAATCTCTGCTAAGGAATATTCTACTAGGTTTCCTGTAATCGCCATACCTTCTCGGTTTCTATTCTATAGCCAAGGAATTTTACTGTTATATCGACCTTGTGTCGATCCACCTTTCCAGGAAAAAAATGTATCAATTCCTGTGATAAAAGTATTGCCTCCAGCAATATATCTTTTTCTAATTTAAGGTTAAAAACTTAGTCAAAGTAACAGATTTCATTACTAAAAATATTATTCTTTTGCATCTTACCTATGTTCTACCGTCAAATCAGCAAAAATCCATGTATTTAAAGACATAATTTTTGCCGTTGGCAATTATAAAAAATAATTATAAATTATGGTTCTTAGAAGAATCCATAATTTATAATTGCACCCGCTGTGGCTGGACTAAGGACGAGGGGGACTCTGCTGAAGCCTGCCGATCTGGTATTGTGCATCTTTATAGCAGCTCAACTTTCCTTGGTCGAGACAGAGTTTAGCCGATTGCTGAAAATCTTTAATAGCTCCCTGCTTATCCCCCACAGAGGCTCGTACTAAACCGCGATCGTAGTAGACAAGAGCGTGGTTGGTATTGCGGGCAATTGCTTGATTGAAATCTTCAATAGCTCCCTGCTTATCCCCCAACTCAGAGCGGGATATACCCCTGTTGTAGTAAGGATCTGCATCTTGGGGGTCGATCTGAATTGCCACGTTGAAATCCTCAATAGCTCCCTGCACATCTCCCAAGCGGCGACGCGCCAAGCCTCGGTTTTGGTAGGCGAAAGCATAATTAGGTTTTAGTTGAATCGCTTGGGTACAATCCTCAACGGCTTGCTGCTGTTCGCCAATGTTGGAGTGAGAAAGGCATCGGTTAAGGTAGGTTTTGGGTTCTTTGGGATCTAGCTGAATTGCTTTGTTGTAATCCTCAATCGCTTGCTGCTCGTTGCCAAGTCCAGCGCGGACATTTCCTCGACCAACATAGGCAGAGGCCAGTTTAGGATCGAGCTGAATGGCTTGGTTAAAATCCTTGAGGGAACCTTGGTCGTCGCCGACATCAAAGCGGGCTTTTCCTCGGTGGTTATAAGCTTCAGCGTACTGGGGATTGATTTGAATCGCTTGGGTAAAATCATCAAGTGCTTGCTGTCGCTGTCCTTGGCTATAGTAAGCCGCACCCCGATGGTAGTAGGCGGCGCTATTGTCGGGTTTTACCTTCAGCGCTTGGTTGTAATCGGCGATCGCTCCTTGATAATTGCCCGCCTTCCCCTTATCCACTCCCTGAC
This sequence comes from Microcoleus sp. FACHB-831, assembly GCF_014695585.1. Classification (NCBI taxonomy): domain Bacteria; kingdom Bacillati; phylum Cyanobacteriota; class Cyanophyceae; order Oscillatoriales; family Microcoleaceae; genus Microcoleus; species Microcoleus sp. FACHB-831. The sequence goes on from NZ_JACJON010000028.1 coordinate 93,657, forward strand.
TTATCAACTTTTGAGCCATCAGCGTATCTGGGAAACGGCTATACAAGGCAAAAGCTAGTCCGCCCGCGATCAACAGAGCCGCTGTTCCTCCCAAAACTAGCCAATTTACCCCACGCCGACGTACTGGCTCTACTTTCTGCTTAGCAGAAACGATTGATTGCAGAGGAGATGGAATTCCAAACTTGACACCTACCTGCACTAGACCGTTAAGGACTTCTATGGCTGACTGGTAGCGATGCCCAAAGTAAGAACACACCATTTTGTCAATTATTTCTGCTAGCTCCGGGCTGACATTAGCGCGGTGCTGCCAAACTACTTTACCAGCGTTATCATTTGGGGAATCTTGCGGTTTCTGATTTTGTAATTTTGGCAAGTCGCCAGCAGGTAAGCCAGTTAGAGCTTGGATAGCGATCATGCCCACCGCATAGATATCGCTACTAAATTGGGGATGACCTTGGAATTGTTCCATCGGCATATAGGCAGGAGTGCCAGTGGCGATTGTCCGAGGCATTTGTCCCTGAGAATTAAGTATTTGAGTGCTGACTTCTTTGACCGAGCCAAAGTCGATCAAAACCAACTTGCCGTCTGTCTGGCGTCTGATGATGTTGGATGGGTTAACGTCCCGGTGAATCACACCTTGCCCATGCACAAACACCAAAATTTCTAGTACATCTAGCAACAGGCGAATTGCAGCCGCCTCGGTTAGGGGTTGACCAGCTACAATCTCTTGAGTTAGAGGATGACCGGGAACAAATTCTTCGACTAGATAAAATTGCTTGCTATCTTCAAAATAAGCTAAGAGTTGGGGAATTTGGTCGTGTTTTCCTAACTTTTCTAGGGTTTCTGCCTCTCGTTTAAATAAACGGAGAGCAGTTTTGAAAAGTTGAGGATTGTCATGAGGAGGCTGTAGTTGCTTGACCACGCATTGCGGTTGCCCGGGGCGGCGAGTATCTGCTGCCAGATAGGTTCGCCCAAATGCGCCCGATCCTAATACTTCAACAATTCGGTAACGTCCATCCAAAAGTCGGCCAATCATGGTGGCACCAAAGCCTGTTACAAAACTCCGCCCGGACAAGCCCCTCTTACGCGCGAGGATTGGGATGACTTGCGGTGCAAACTGCGATCGCCTAGTGTATGCGCGTACTCGCGCTACTCGCCATCTTAATTTAATGTTGTTCTCAAAAAGCACCCAGAAGCTCGAAAGCACTACCAGTCTAGCGAGTTGATGGCTCCTATGGGCAACCGACGATGTTGTATCCTCTCGCGCCAGTAAAACTAATAGCAGGGGGAATGCTGCGCCATCTCGCGCCAACAAAATTAACCGCAGGGGGAATGTTGGGGGGTCTCGCGCTAACAAACTGGAATAATGTTGTGGATGGTCTTTAGTATGGTAGGGCACTGTTAAAGTTAAAAGTTAAAAGTAAAAAGAGAAGAGAAAAGAACAGATATTTTTTTGCCTTTTGTGAATATTGCCTCGGTTGAGAATGTTTTTGCCCCCTAGACGCGATCGCCTGGTCTATAAACCTTACCTAAAGAATGGTCTGGATTAATCTCGATTGCTAGCTCCACAAAGCGCGGATTTGTGGTAAATGGTTTGATAAATAAATCCGGGTGCAGCGCCTTCCAAAAATACTCGACAAATTCATCAACCATTGCATCCGTCATACCCGACAACCCTGTAGCAATCATCTGTTGTTCTGCCTGCCGCCGCCACTGCTTGCTGAGCCGATAATCAACTGGATATAGGATAGTTAACCTATCTAGGCGTTCCCACAAAGGTAAATAATCCTGCAATCGACCATTCATATCGCGTGCAAAAGAGCGATCTGCTTCAGTTAGAATTGGCGGCGGTGCATCGTCAAATAAATTTGGGTTGATGGGGCGGACGCCAACAAACCACCCTTCAAACAGTACGATATCAACATTTTCGACAACTTCAGGCGATCGCCTGTCACCCGCACCACCCCAAGCAGATTTATCAAAACGAGGTACTTTAATCTGTAATCCAGGCTTATGCTGGCGCAGTTGGTCTAAAACCTCTATACCCATACCGATATCGTGGGTTCCTGGCGGACCTCGCCAAATCAGGCGCGGGTCTTGCTCTTTTAAGGCAAGACGTTCGCTATAAGTTTTATAGAGGTCATCTAATGACAAGCTGAGGGCGCGATATCCCAAGTGGCTTAAGATTACGGTCACGATAGCCGCTAGCGTGGTTTTGCCAGTTCCCTGTCCCCCTAAAATTCCCTGGACGAGGGGGCGTCCCAGCTTTTTTCTGGACTCTGCCAGCTGCATTGCCAAAGGAAGCCAGAGTTTCCAGAGGGTTTCTAATGCAAGGGGGGAGTAGCTTTGAGGAATAGTTGAATTTTCAACTGGAACTGAGCAGACATATTGCAAAAGGCGCGAACCGCCCATAAGAGCAGCATACGCAAGCGATCGCGCTTTGACTACCTCTGCCACATTTTCTGGTGTAATGCCAAATGCGATCGCCCGCCTTCTATCTTCTAGCTCCCAAAAAGCCATCTGTTCTAGCTGGGCTGATGTAGGTTGCTGTTTGTCCGCCCAGTCTCCTAAAATTTGGCTCAGGCTTTTACTTGATTGCGACATAGCATCACGAGCCTAGTTTGAAAGCTTCAACGAACAAACTGTAAGTCAGGCCAATTTTAAGAGCATTCAACATTTCTGCCAAGAACGAACGCACTGGAACGCCCGTTTCGGCTGCTGGCGCTTGTCTGTTCTTGCGATAAACCAACCAAGACGAAGCTTCGGTAAACACAACCAAGAAAAATGCGCCACTCACATCCCACCCCGCTGTTTGTCCGGCGGTGGTGGGAACGGCTGTTCCGAGAAATGTGCCAAGCAGGAAGCTAATAACCAAAACCGATAGGCGCCGCCAAGGATTGATAAACCATCGCCTTAGCTGCCCAATTACAACATCGATAAGAGTATTGAGACGGGTGTTTTGCATTAAATTTACAGGTCTGAGGCTGAAAGGTTTAGGCGGCGGAACTAAGAGCAAAACTTTGCTTGCACTTGATAATGGCTTGTTTGAATTGTAATAGGCGGTTGCTCTAAGTTATATAGGTTGGCTGGGATGCTTGCTAGCGGAACTCTCTAGCGTTGTCAGAGTCAAGAAATGCGGTGATAGTTTTAGCCCCCAGGCGCTAGCTCGTATCAAACCGCAACGCTTACGCCCCGTGCGTGCGATCGCATTTCCAGCTAGATTAAGGTCTGGAACACCGCCATTTCGGTTGGCTATTAATGGACGGACTGTTTGGAGTTGCATGAAAGATAGGTTGGATCGCGCAAGTACACCCATGAAGCTTTCCACAGAAGCAACAAAAGCCTGGTTACTTTCGATTCTGTGGTTGCTCTTGATTAGCTGGCTGGCTTTTTTGTGGAATTTAGGCAATATCGGCCTTGTAGATGAAACTGAGCCGCTTTTTGCTGAAGCCGCCCGCCAGATGACGGTGACTGGCGACTGGATTACGCCGTATTTTAATACTGAAACTCGTTTTGATAAGCCAGTGTTGATTTACTGGCTGATGGCTCTAGCCTATAAAACCATTGGCGTCAATGAATGGGCGGTGCGACTACCTTCTGCTTTAAGCGCGATCGCTCTAACTGTGTTTGGCTTCTACACGCTACGCTATTTTGGCTTTCCCAGTCCTGGTGCGATCGCTAAAGGTGAAAGTCAGAATCATGCCAACAACTCAAAAGTCTTGTGGCTGTCAGCCCTAATTGGTTCAGCCGCGATCGCCCTGAATCCTGAAACTATTGCTTGGGGAAGGACGGGCGTCTCAGATATGCTGCTTAGTGGCTGTATGGGTTGTGCATTATTGGCCTTTTTTGTGGGATATGCGGGAAAAGAAAAAGCCAAAAGTCAACAGGTAGAAGAAAAAGAAAATAATCTTTTGCCTTCAGGATGGTATCTGGCTTTTTATATTTTGATTGCTTTAGCTGTTCTCACTAAAGGGCCAGTGGGAATTGTCTTACCGTGTCTGATTGTGGGGGCTTTTCTGTTTTATCTGGGTAACTTTAGGGAAGTCTTGCGCGAGATGCGACCCTTACTAGGCGGGTTACTCGTTCTGGCCATAACTTTGCCCTGGTATGTTTTAGTTACCTTGGCCAATGGTGACGCTTTTATTAACTCCTTTTTTGGATATCACAACCTAGAACGCTTCACGGGGGTCGTCAATCACCACGATGCACCCTGGTATTTTTACTTTTTAGTGGTGCTGGTTGGCTTTGCGCCTTGGTCGGCTTACTTGCCCGCCGCGATCGCTCGTTTGCGCTTTTGGCAGCGCGATCGCTGGCGTGATTCTCCCCGTTCGACTCAGCTTGGTTTGTTTGCCCTGTTTTGGTTTGCAGGTGTGTTTGGCTTCTTCACAATTGCCGTTACCAAACTGCCCAGCTACGTGCTGCCATTAATGCCCGCTGCGGGTATTCTGGTGGCACTGCTTTTTAGTTCTGAATTTCAAACAAAGGCTGGCTTCTCGTTCCCAAGTGTCGCGGGGATGTCAGAAGAGGTGGCAAAACCAGCACAGACGACTCAAAACCGAAAGCTCTTTTTCAGCGGGCTGTTTAACTTGGTGTTTTTGTTAGTTCTTGCTGGTGCTTCTTTTTACAGCCCGCAACTACTGGGATACGATCCGGCTGCACCCAACTTGAAGGAACTACTGCAAGCGTCAGGGTTGCCAGTGTGGGCAGGAACGATCTGGGGGACAACGGCGGTAATCTTGGGTTGTTTGTTGATAAAACGCCAGTGGCGCTGGCTTTGGAGCGTCAATATGGTGGGGTTTTTGGCTTTTATCATTTTTGTAGTGACGCCTGCATTCTTCTTGATGGATGATATGCGCCAGTCACCGCTGCGACAAATGAGCGCGATCGCCACCCAGGTAAGGCAACCCGGTGAAGAATTGATCATGATTGGCTTCAAGAAACCCAGTGTAGTATTTTATACGCAGCGACCAGTCAATTACTTCTCCAAATCGCCCAAGGCAATGTTGTACCTTGAAGAACAAGCCGCCCGCGATGACAATCCCTATTCAGTCCTCATCCTGGCTAGACCTAAAGAAATAGCGGAAACCAAACTAACTCCACAACAATACCAGGAGCTAGGCAAGGCTGGCGTTTATGAGTTGATTCGCGTGTCGAAACAAGTCGTTGCCCAAAACAGTTTCTAGTTGTTGACGGTCATTAGTTTGGAAAAACTTAGTAAGTAAAAATTAGGAGTTATTAACTTAAAAAGTATAACTTTCTATTACTTTATAAGTCTTCCATCGCCCATTCGCGATCGCTTAACAACTGATTGATGTGGTCTAATAGGTCTGGCATAGATTGGGGAGATTGCCTTAAAATGCGGGTAGCAACCGCGCCCAATGCTGCTTCAATATCGTTTGACGAGTTTGGCTGTAGTGCCGCCTTTCCACTTACAACTTCAGCGTTCTCTCGATGATCTAGAACCAAAATCGGCGGTTTTCCAGACATTCTCTCCAGCGATGTCAGCGCTTCAAATAATGCAGGTTGAGGAGGTAAAACATCTCCTAAATGAAGCAAAACTAAATCAACGCTTTGGTGTTCAACTTGTCGGCATACTTCTCCCCAAGAGCGCGAGAGCAAACTTCTAAATCCAGCTGTTTGCAGGTACTGAATTAGCGCTTGGAGCCATTCCTGAGAAGGAGGAAGGATAAAAGATGAAGGATGAATTTCACTTTTTTCTTCTGATTTTTCTTGAGGTATTGCCTGTAACGTTTCTAGGTTTTCTTTTGATTTTTCTCGAATAATATTACTTTGATTTTGCCCCTCCTTAGAGGCATTGCACAAATCGGGCAGGGTTGTAAGGTCTGCAACTAAAATTCCCGGCTGGCATTTCATTCCGGCGGCAACCTGAATAACCTGGGATAAGGCAGCAGTAAGCTGGTTGCGCTCTGGTGTTAAACACGGAAACACAGACAGTCCACTTACTTGATTCGCCGCTTGAGTGGTTTGGCGATCGAGAGTTACTAGGGGTAAAGATGCCAAGGATCTACACTCGCTGAACTGATGGAGGTAAGCAAGCGGGTCTTCTAAGCTGCCACCATCTAGCAAGACAACATCAGGATGCCAGACCCTAGCCAAGAGGTCTGCCTGCTCTAAATCATCGGCTTCTAGAACCCGATATTTCACTGCTCGTTCCGACGACGACCCAAGTAAGTCATCATCTTCGGAATGAGTTAATTCCCAGGGTGGAACGAGTCGTAAAATTGTGACAGCATCGCAGTTATTTCGCTGCTGCTGGCGATATAAATTTAGGCTCTGTCGTAATGCTTGCTGTTGTACGGGGGTAGTTAAAAAGCCATCGGCTCGGTTTTTTAAGGCAGTTGCTTTTTCTGCCTGTGTTGCTGTCACCAATACCGGGATGTCTTTGGTTTGGGGATCTGATTTGAGGATAGTTAGCACATCCCAACCTGAAAGCAGCGGTACTAAGGGATTGAGTAATACGGCGAGTGGCTGGAGCCGACGAGACTTTTCTATCGCCTCTGTACCGTTACGAGCGATCGCGACCTGATAACCTAAATCTGCTAACTGAACGCTCACCTGTTCTATGTACTGGGGTACAGCTTCGACAATTAACACCAAAGACGGCGACCTAGAAAGGGATTGTGGATAAGGATTTCTCCTCATCTCCTCATCTCCCTCTGTGTCACTCTCCCCTAACTCCCGACTGCGGACTGCGGCGGAATTATCTGGAGGGTTGGGAGGTAGTAGTAGGGTAAACTGGCTACCTTCACCTGGTTTAGAGATAAACGAAACATCCCCACCGTGTAGGCGAGCAAGGCGTTGGGTGAGGACGAGTCCCAGACCTGCACCGTCAAACTTGCGGGTAAGAGGATTTTCCAGTTGTTGAAATTTTTGAAATATTAAATGCTGCTTGGCGTCGGGGATGCCTATTCCAGTATCCCAGACGTTAAAGGCAATCCATCCATCCCACCGTCGCACTCTCAGGCCAATTTCCCCTTCTGCTTCGGTAAATTTGAGGGCGTTGGAAAGCAGGTGTACTAGCATCTGGCGCAGACGCAATTCATCTGCGACAAATGTTTCTAAACCCGATTCAATATCAAACGTGTAGCGAGTTTGGGGTAGCGATTGCTCCAAGCCGTTTTCTTTTACTTGCTGGAGTTGCTGTGCCTGCAAATAGGCGCGATCGCACACGGCTGAAATATTCACAAGTTCCAGCGTCAGTTCCATCTGACGTGTTTCGATGCGCGTCAAATCTAAAATATCATTAACAACTGTCATCAAAGAGCGCCCGTTCTGATGTATCAGTTGGGCATAGCGTAGTTGTCTTTCATTCAGACCACCCACTAATTGGTCTTTCAACAGACTCGACAAACCTAAAACAGCCGTAAGCGGTGTTTTTAGTTCGTGGCTAATACAGGCAAGAAATTCATCTTTAAATCGATTTAATTGCACTAAATCTGCATTTTTCGCCACCAGTTCCTGGGCAAAAAGTTGCTGATCTGTGACATCTTGAGCCATTACTAGCCATAGTTGAGTTAAATTTGTCTGCTGATTATTCAACGCTCCCCGCTCAAGATTGCGGCTTTGGTGTAGGGGGATTTTGACAAACTCCCAGACGCGCTCTTGACCATTTTCTGTAGCGGCAATTGGTAGCGTTTGTTCTAACGGGACAGCAAATGTTTCCTCCTCATCAGAGGGTGCTTTTATCTCTCCTTCTCCACACAACATAACTGTACTTTGTAGAGGCGTTTTTTTTCGCGCATTTACATCTACTGCGGAGTAGTTTGCAGCCTGTGAGTAGCTGGGTCGATCTGGTTCTTCATTATCAGAATTCCGGCTAAAGGCGTCTGTGTTTTGTAAAACCCCAATTAATGGCGTCTCTACTATTGCATTCTCAATTGTGTCTGTATCCCCAATCTGAGTCCGCCAGGTCAGATTTTGGCTCACAACAAGTCCATCCCCTGTTTGCAACCGCAACGGTAATGGCAGTTGTTCTATCAATTCCATTAAGGGTTTGAGGGCTATTATTAGAGGCTGGGGATTAAGTGTGGGAATTCCAGCCGACTCCAATTCCTGACTTGTAATTTCGGGAGGAGCGTTGGTCTTGGCGATCGCTTCGCTGATGGGATAGTGTTGTGGATGTGCTATCGATTCGGCGGTATCTTTTACAGGGGATTCTGTAAGTAGGAATTTTAACAGGCGCAGGCTATCGAGCATTCCCAAAAATTTTCCATCGGGATCTACTAGGGCTACTTCCCGGCCAGTTCCTTCGCTCAAAGTTTCTTGAAGCTGCGGCCAAAATTGGCTCGGGCTAAAATGACCAGCTATAGTAGTTACTGGCTCAATTAGGGGCAGGTCTATATGAGATAGCGGTTGCTGTAAATCGAAGCCTATGCCTGTAAATAGACAATTCCCTTTGTGTAAGTTATTTTTTATGATGATATGAGGCATCAAGGTGCGGAGTCGTAATACTCCCACTGGGAATTCGTTTTTATCGACCACCACGAGGCGATCGCAATTACCAAAGCTAAAAATTTTTAATACTGTCGCCAGCCCCGCTGTCTCGTTACAAACGGGAACTGGTTCCATAAATTCCTTGAGACTGCGAGTTGGCATGGACATGAGAAACCTGACTGGGGAGAGTTTGAATTTTTAGAGGTTTTTAAGTTTGTAGGGTTTTGAGCGTTGTTGGTAAGGGGGATATACCCTGCGCCTGCGCCAGCCAATGCTACAAAGTTTCCTGGGCTTATGGATGGATTTTAGGCTGGTTTTGGTTAGGTCTTGTTCCCCCCCGGACAGCTTTTTCTCTAATTGCTGGTCGGCGCGGTTCCCGATGCGTCATACTTTCGGCTAACCTACAAATACAATGACTAACCCTTACCTACTAACGCTTGCAAAGAGCTACCCCACCGTGCAGCTTGCGCTCCCCTCCCAGCAGCGCCGTTAAAAACTCAAAAAGCTGTTGATAATAGCGAGCGACGTGCAGTTACTTTCTTAGCCTCTAACGAGAACTACAGCTTAATTATTGCTCTTAACAGGGGATACCAATAGCCTGGAAATTACAATAAATTACAATTACTTTAATGTTTAAATTAATGTTAAGTAGGTTTGTAGTGCATCTAGCTCTATATCCTCCTTGCGGCTGATGCGGCATTGCGAACAAAAATTTGATTTCTTAATGGTCTAGCCTTTTGCATCCCCAACTCTCTATCTGTACGTTTGTTCTTTCCTCCTCTCTGGCTCAGTCTTTGAGGCAGTTTTTGCAGAGCGATCGCTATAATTTGACCCAGCTAACTACACAGAGCGAATTCTTCGACTTTATTGAAGAACACAAGCAGCAGATCGATTGTTTGATCTTACAATCACATCGGTCGTTGCTGCCCTTAGTTAACCGATTGTACGAACAAGGAACGCTATTACCAGTTGCAATTATATTTCCGCAAGCAGAAACCGCCGACGAGCAAACGGCAGTTTCCCATCTGGCTGAAATAGGTGCCATTAGCGTAGATGAGTTGCAGCCTATACATTTACCAATTAGCGAACAGGCTGGGGGCGATCGCCCCTTACCGTTGGCAACAATTCTTTACCACACGGCTGAAGTTCACTTATCGTTTAGTCAACTCGATCAAATTGCGAGTTTTATTGAGCGGGCGATCGCTCAGTTTATCAATCTGGCTCCCACATACCCCCTACAATCCCAGTCTACAACTCTCGATTTGACAACCGAGCTAACTGCTCAGAATTTCTTAATGCTTCAGCAGCGTCGGCTAGCTGAAAAACTCAAAGAACGCCTCGGATACCTTGGTGTGTACTACAAACGAAATCCCCATTATTTCTTGCGGAATTTGTCCGCAACTGACAAGCAAGAGCTTTTAATCAATCTAAGATCTGATTATCGTCAGATTATTCTGAATTACTTCTCAAATGACACGGGACTGAATCAAAAAATTGACAACTTTGTTAATACAGTTTTTTTTGCTGATATGTCTGTGTCTCAAATTGTGGAAATTCATATGGAATTAATGGATAAATTTGCCAAGCAACTAAAATTAGAAGGCCGCAATGAGGAAGTCTTGCTTGACTACCGCCTGACATTAATTGATATAATTGCTCACTTGTGCGAAATGTATCGTCGGTCTATTCCCCGAGAGGTGTGATTTGTAAACTATGAATTATGAATTAATAACATCATTTCTGTTCTTTAATGCCTCCTTCCTCCCCCGCCTACTAGCTAAAATATGCCTGCTATGAAAAAAACCTACGTTCTCAAGCTTTATGTTGCTGGGAACACTGCTAATTCTGTACGGGCTTTGAAAATGCTCAAGGATATCCTGGAACAAGAATTTCAAGGCGTTTATGCCCTTAAGGTAATTGATGTACTCAAAAACCCGCAACTGGCTGAGGAAGATAAAATATTAGCAACGCCTACTTTAGCAAAAGTATTGCCACCTCCAGTCCGCAAAATTATTGGCGATCTGTCGGATAGAGAAAAAGTATTGATTGGTCTAGATCTGCTTTATGAAGAACTCCGGGAAGGCGACTCTGATTTGTAAAATTTAGGCTTAAGACTACTTCATATTCATAGGCTCGAATCTTTTTTGGCGACTAAATTCCATTTTTTCTAAGCGAAGCAATGAATCAAATTAATCCAACTGAGCAACAGCAGGATAAAACGATACCTGTAAGCGTTCAAAAAATTCGCACGATGATTGAAGGCTTCGACGATATCAGTCATGGCGGAATGCCGATTGGTAGAACTACTCTCATCAGCGGAACTTCTGGTACAGGTAAGACGCTGTTTGCTGTTCAGTTTCTATATAACGGTATTAGAGATTTTGATGAGGCTGGCGTCTTTGTTACATTTGAAGAATCACCCAGCGATATCATCAAGAATGCTTGTAGTTTTGGCTGGGATTTACAAAAATTAATTAATGAAGGCAAGCTATTTATTCTAGATGCTTCCCCCGACCCAGAGGGACAGGAAGTTGTCGGAAATTTTGATTTATCTGCCTTAATCGAGCGCATTCAATACGCCATTCGCAAATACAAAGCCAAGCGAGTTTCTATCGACTCTGTAACAGCAGTATTTCAACAGTATGATGCTGCAAGTGTGGTGAGGCGGGAAATTTTTCGCTTGGTAGCTCGTCTTAAACAGATTGGCGTAACAACTATAATGACAACCGAGCGGGTTGAGGAATATGGCCCTGTAGCGCGGTTCGGGGTGGAAGAGTTTGTGTCGGATAATGTTGTGATTTCCCGTAACGTTTTGGAAGGAGAGCGTCGCCGCCGCACGATGGAAATTCTCAAGCTACGCGGCACAACACATATGAAAGGGGAGTACCCTTTTACTATCACCTCTGGGGGTATTAACATTTTCCCCCTCGGAGCTATGCGACTAACGCAGCGTTCTTCCAACATAAGAGTTTCTTCTGGTGTCAAAACGTTGGATGAAATGTGCGGCGGTGGTTTTTTCAAAGATTCAATTATCTTAGCTACTGGTGCTACAGGTACAGGAAAAACTCTTTTAGTTAGCAAGTTCATCCAAGACGCTTGCTTGCGGGGCGATCGCTCTATGCTATTTGCTTATGAAGAGTCGCGAGCGCAACTGTCCCGCAATGCTTACTCTTGGGGTATTGATTTTGAGGAACTCGAACAAAAAGGCTTGTTAAAGATCCTCTGTACTTATCCGGAATCCGCTGGTTTGGAAGATCATTTACAAATTATCAAGTCAGAAATTGCAGATTTTAAACCGTCGCGGATTGCTATTGACTCGCTTTCAGCGTTAGCTAGAGGTGTCAGCAACAACGCTTTCCGGCAATTTGTAATTGGCGTAACTGGCTACGCTAAACAAGAAGAAATTACGGGTTTCTTCACTAATACTTCCGATCAATTTATGGGTTCTAATTCAATTACAGATTCCCATATTTCCACAATTACAGACACCATTTTAATGTTGCAGTATGTGGAAATTCGCGGTGAAATGTCTCGTGCAATTAACGTGTTTAAGATGCGGGGTTCTTGGCATGATAAAGGCATCCGCGAATACACTATTAGTCAGGATGGAGCTGAGATTCGAGATTCTTTCCGCAATTACGAAGGAATTATCAGCGGTTCCCCCAGTCGCATTGCTGTTGACGAAAAGAGCGAACTATCTCGGATCGTGCAGGGAATACGAGATATCCCCGACGAATAGAAAGTAAAAAATAAAGGCAATAGAAAATCCTTCTATTGCCTTTATTTTTTACTTTTAGCTTTATAAACGAGCGCGGAGGGATTTGAACCCCCGACCCACAGAACCGGAATCTGTTGCTCTATCCACTGAGCCACGCGCCCTTATATGTTTTTTCATTATAGCACATCAGAGCGAATGGGGGCGATCGCCAACAGAATTACTGGCTAGCCTTTAGTTGCTTGTCGGGCGGCGGTTCTTTCCTCTCTTGGCGGACGCCAGCCTTGATGCAAAGCCGGGATGAATCCAGATTCAGGGTAGCGTCGCATTCGGTTGATAGATAGCATGGGGCGATCGCCCCATGCTATCTGCTAAGTGAGATACCCTTTTGCAAGCGAAAATTAGTGGATTTAGAAAAATTTTCAAATATGCAGGAGGGTAGTAAGAATTGCGGGGGCTGGCAAAACAATACTAACTAGCAGAGCAAGGATTGCTAAGCCGCAAAAGTCACGCCTGTTATCAAGTTCTGACACATCGTTGAGAGCTGGTTCATCCACTATGGGCATAAATAGAAAGAAAATCGTAATAAACCAGAGCAAAGAGTCGGACTGCTTGTTTACGAAAGAGTTTATCAAACACAGAGCCAACAGCAACAACTGAACAACTTGACCAATGCCAGCACCAGTGCGTTGTCCAAACATGGCGTGGACGATGTGACCGCCATCAAGTCTGCCTATAGGCATCAACTTGAAAGCTGTCCACACCAAACCGATGCAACCAGCTACCGCTACGGGATGGAGGTTAATGCCATAGTTGGGTGCAAATTGACTACCCAGTGCCAATTTGCTCAGAAGGGTTAGCAAAAGGGAAAACCTGGGGTTAAGCGATTGAAAATTGAATATTGCGGACTTGTCGGATAATTTAACTACATCTGAGTGAGCCAAACCCCAAAGCAGAATAGGTATTGCGATCGCAAAGCCTGCTACAGAAGCAACAATAGCGATGTCAAATAAAGCTTTACGGTGAGGAACGGGCGATCGCATCTGCATAAACGCCCCAAACGTACCTGGGAAAAAAGGCACGGGCAGAAAGTAAGGCAGCGTCGTGCGAATCTTGTAGAAGACAGCACACAGGTAGCGAGCAAATTCGTGGATACCTAGAATGGCGATCAGCGAAATGGCAAAGGGCAATCCTGTAATTAATAAATTTGCATTAGATACCACCTGGCTACTCGGAATAGGCTTATCGGCGGCAATACTGGCTCCAATCAGCGTACTGGTAAACAAAGTGACGCATAGTAAACCTAACGCTACCACTGGTCGCGTTACAGTCTCAGTGTTAGCTGTAGCATCTGAAGTTAGGCGGTGGGGGTTGGGAACTAAGGCGAAGAAAGGTTTTCCCGTAAGACTTTCTTGAAAAAGGACGAAGAAGCGATCGCCAAATAATCCCTGAACATTCTCCTGAATCGTCTTGTAAGCCTCCTCTGGATTGGTGCGTAGCTTACCGCGTATTAGGACAGTTTGAGGACGGTACTCAATGTCTTCCAAATAGTAGATAGACCAAGGAAAACACTTCCGCAAACTGGTTTCTTCTGCTTGACTAATGGGACGCACCGTTGACTGTTCGCCAGCGAGAGGGTTTGTCTCGGTTCCCGCGGAATTCTTGTTTTGAGAATCAGAGACTACGGGTTCATTTTGGGAAGCATGAGGATCTTTATTTTTGGGACGACCCGACTCAACCAACAGCCAATAGACAACCGGACAGATCGCAAAAGGAGCGATCGCCAGCACAATTGGCATAGGCGTCTTTTCACCGTTAACCAAAACCCAGCCAGTCCAAATCAGCGCTGGTGTCATCATCACCAACCACAAAATCCAGATCGGCGTCCGCGTAATGCCTGTCACACTGCGCTTTACGATGAAGTAGGTGAACAGACCCAATAGTATTAGGAGCAACCAGAGTTCCATGCTAAAAATTTGAATTGGTCATTGGTTAGTTGGTAGCGGATAGTCGCTAACAGATAGTAGCTAGTGACAATATCAACTAATAACTAACAACTAAAAAATAAAAACGGACAACAGCCAAAGTGCAACCCAACTCCCCAGAACACGAATCCATCATTCAAGCTGACAACCCAAATGCGATAAACACTCCATCTCTCTCACTAAAACCGCCACGTCCTGTTTTTGACAACATCTTTGCCTTTCCGCCCAATCGAGACACGTTGGGTGGTACCGCCTATCTCATTGTAGAAAATCAGGGAAATATCCTGATCGATTGTCCGGCGTGGGATGAGGCAAACCAAAAATTTCTTCAAGACAAAGGAGGTGTGCAGTGGCTGTTTATCACCCATCGGGGTGGGATTGGCGCATCGAAAGAAATTCAGCAAGCTACCCAGTGCGAGATATCGATCCAAGAGCAGGAAGCTTATCTCTTACCGGGACTTAAGATAACGCCATTTCAGAAAGAATGTACCCTTACTTCCAGCACATATGTCATTTGGACGCCTGGGCATTCTCCAGGTTCATCCTGCCTATATTACACTGGTCTCGATGGAGTATTGTTCTCCGGGCGTCATTTGCTGCCCAACCAACAAGGGCAAATCATGCCGTTGCGGACATCTAAAACCTTTCACTGGCGGCGACAAATCGACGGCGTTAAGTTACTGCTGGAGCGGTTTACACCAGAAACTTTGAACTATATTTGTCCGGGGGCGAATACCGGGTTTTTGCGCGGAAAGTTGACAGTACAACAGGCTTACCAGCAGTTATCTCAACTAGATTTAGCTTCTTGTTTGCAGTCGCAACCATTAGTTTGAACTGCTGTTTCTTCACCTTTTGGCAAAGCGACAGAATGGCTGGAGACATTCAATTTTGTGAATTTCACAGATTGGGAATTTCCCACCTCAGAGCATTCAACGTCCTCGGTGGCTGTATCCAGTTGGGGCGGTTGAGCTTGCAGATAAACCGCGAACACCGTCCCCACACCCACAGTAGACTTAAACTCAATCTTGCCGCCGTGCATCTCAACTAACTGGCGAGTCAAAGCCAGTCCCAAACCCGTGCCTTGATGCTGGCGAGAAAGGTAGCTATCAATTTGTTGAAAAGCTTGAAACAAAAGATGCTGTTGTTCCGGAGGAATACCAATGCCAGTATCTGCAACCTCAATTTTGACAGCGTGGCCGTCATAGTATATACACAAGCGAACCATCCCCCCAGCAGGCGTGAACTTGACGGCATTCGAGAGCAGGTTTAGCAGAATTTGCTTGACTCGCCGTTCATCGCCATAGAAGTTATCGTTTAGTGGCAGTCCTTCTAAGTCAGCAACCAGTTTAACTTTTTGTACTTGGGCTTTTTCCCGCAGCAGTGCCATGCTGACTTCGGCAACGTCACGCAAGGAGAACTGGTCGATAGACAAAGAAGCTTTACCCGCTTCAATCTTAGACAAATCGAGAATGTCATTAATCAGCTGCAACAAGTGTTGTCCGCTGTTATGAATAATTTGGATATATTCTGACTGCTTGGGGTTGAGCGAGCCAAAGTACTGCTTTAGTAGAGCCGAGGACATACCAATCACAGCGGTTAGGGGCGTTCTTAACTCGTGGCTCATACTGGCTAGAAACTCGCTTTTAGCCTGAGAAGCGGATCGCGTGTCGATTAAGGCTTGCTGGAGTTGATCGGTTAAATCGGATAGAGCCTGCTTGGTCTGAACTAGCTCTGTAATATCGCGTGAAGTCCCTAAACAGGCATAAACTTCGCCGTTGGGGTGTTTGAGGGGTACTCTGAAGGTGTCGAAGTGGTGGATGCCATCAGCGAGATGCAGGGTTTCTTGCTCGTGTAGAGTCTGACCAGATTCAAAAACGCGCAGATTTTGTTTGGCAAAGGAATTGGCTAACAAGCCCGACTTGCACTCAAGGATAGATCTGCCTTGAACTGAGTGGCAATTTTCCAAACCAAGACTGTGGGCAAAGGCATGGTTGCAAAAGCGAAGGCGCAGGTCTTGGCGCTCGACTACAAAAATGCTATCTGGATGGGCGTCAAAGAAACTTTCCAGTTCAGCCGTGCGAGCTAAGACTAAGGCTTCCAAGGTTTGATTTTGCTGCTGAATCTGTTGGTATAGCGTAGCTTGGTGGATGGCGAGCGCTAGCTGGTCGGCAACGGCAATCAGAAAATTTAGCTCCGAATGGTGCCAGTAGCGGGTACATCGATCTTGATTAAATGCTAGGCAACCCCAAATTTTTTCTTGGCGGTGAATCGGCACCATCAGCCAAGCCCCTGGATACTTTTCCGCCAGAAACTGATTAAATGGGTCTTCTAGCACCCGCGTATCGCTGACCTCAACAACGTGTAAGTTGTGCAGTTGCGATATTACTGGGTTATTTTGATCGGGAACTATCAGATTAATGGCGGTGGGGATATCGTTATGGGCGCGATACTCAGTAATCGGCTGCCAACTTTGTGGCTCTTCTAAATACTGCAAAATTGAACAACGATCTGCCACTAGCAGTTGTCCCAGTTCGCTGGTGACGGTTTCAAATATCTTAGGCAATTCTAGGGAAGCCCTGATCTGCTCAACGAGACGATTCAACAGTGCCGCGTGGTTTGCCCGTTCTTGAGCTTTCTGGTAAAGATCTGCTTCTTCTAGGCTCTGGTGTACTTGGTGAAGCGCCAGATGAAGCAATTGCTTTTCCCAGGTTTGCCAGACTCGATCTTGCTCCCATTGCTCAACTAGCAGCAGCCCGCATGATGGGGCTTGGGTTTGGGATGAATTTTTGGCGCGCTCGCCTCCTGGCACAAACCAACTTAAAAATAGCGATTTAGCGGCAGGAGTTGCAAAAATTGGATCGATAGCGCGATCGCTTTCTTGGGGTTCGGTTGCCCAAGATTTATCTGGATAATGTTGTTGAATGTGTTGTTCGATGGCGTGCCAATCGGGGTAGTTATTTTGTCGCTGTGTCAATGGTATTTCTTGTGCAAAGGCGATCGCGCCCGATATTCGCGATGCATTTTTCCCACTGTAGAACGCGATTAAACATCGGCTTACTCCCAATGTTTCTTGAATTACTGTTGCCGAACGCTGTAATATTGCCTGCGCTCCCATAGGCGAACGGTTAACGCGCAGTAATTGGTGCAGCAACTTTTCTTGCAACAACAATTGTTGTTGCGATCGCGGGTAAACATCCTCACTTGTAGAGCCGCGATTTTTCCCCTCTTTGTTTTGATTTGTCTTTGCGGATCTAATTGGCAATTCTGAGATCGGCCATACATTCTTTATCAACCCGCCTTCTACTGTTTTTGAGTTCTTACCTTCTTGTTTTAATTCGTGTACGGGCTTTAGCGAAGCATTAAGAAGCAAAGCACTAGGGTCTAAATTTGAATTTTCCTGCCCTGAGCAATCGTCCGCATCGTTGTCCATAGCGTCCAGTGCTGCTAGCAGGTGCAAAGTAAATTCGCTCTGCAAGGCTGGCAGATTGGGTTGAGCAGACCATCCATCAGTGGCTTTGATAAATGCAGCAAGAATTTCTGGTTTCTCTTGCACAGATCGTTCGATCTCTGTAGAAATTGTGGCTGCAATAGCTGGCTCGAAGACTAAATTTAATTGATAAGGGTTAGCCGGGTTGTGCTGTTGCCCAACATCATTAATTGCAGTAGCTTGCAACAAAACATTAAAGCGATCGCCTAGTCCCCAAATTACTATTTTGTTTTGCTGCCTATTTGCCTGGTTTGCTATTGACTTGTTACCGTTTAAGATTTTTGTCTCAAAAAATTCCTCTAAATTTAAATTGTAGGGGAACCAAGGCCCAGTTCCCTTTGCTTCTAGAAAATCTTCTGGCAGTGTATGAGGCTCTCTAGATAACCTATGACCGTTCTGATTTGGCAAGCTACCTGCCAACTTCAAATAACAGTTATTCACCGCCGAGAGGGCGCGTCCTTCGGCTGGAGAACCTTCAGTAAAAGCATATTTCCACCATTCTGAATACCCCTCGGTTTCTCCGGAGTTTTTTCCTCTAGGTGGTACGAGTCGGGAGGAGCATATGGTAGCGGCTGCGGCTAGTGTGTCGGCGCCAAGCTCTGCATCTATTTCCACCAGCGATCGCGATAGTATGCCGTTGGCAAGCAAGCGATCTTGCTTCTCCAGTTGTGAGCCAAAAACGACTTGGGCACTAAAGCTTGGATCGCTAGAGCCAATTACTACTACTCTGGTATCTGGAAGGGAGGTTAGTAATTTTACTATCGCTTGAGATACAGCCAAAAGAGATGACTGTTTAAGAGAGTATTTTGCAGCACTAGGGAAGAAGAACATGACCCCGACGGCTCTATTTTTGTATATAAGCGCTGGACGGCAACTAGCTTTTAACTAAACGCTTAGTGCTAATTACAGGTCTAGCAATGAACATTTGTCATTGCGATCGCATATAGTCAATAATTTCTGGTGGTGATTCCCATCTTTTATTCACTAACGCGATCGGTACTTAACATTTTTGCTTACTGAGTGTTTATTCTTACTCCTCTCCGGCAACTATGTGAGTGGCGATTACTCACTCTTACCGATAAAGTTATTGACAAACCTGGATTAATTCCTAATTTACACTCATATTTTAATTTGAATTTAATCTCTGTCAAAGCAAAGCAAAGTAAATATAAAGTTTTTGTAAAGAAATTGCCCTTTAGCAAAAAATAGAGAGTAAAAGCTTGCCAAGTAGAAATTTCCGAACGTGGATATTGCTGGTTATTGCGTGAGATGTCAGCAAAATATTAGTCGTGCGCGGGCGAACCGCGCACGTTGCGGAAGACAGCGCTGTGGGCTGTATTTAAGCAGCACCAGCCAGAACAGAGCTGGATGTTAATACCTCTATAGCAGCCTGATATTGGCCATCTGCCGCCGTACCCACTTGGTCGAGCGAGATTGGTTCTAGGGGAACTACCTTGTCTGGGCTGATACCCAGTTTATGAATATCTCGGTGATTTGGCGTCTCATACTTGGCGACGGTGACAGCCAAGCCCGAGCCATCCGAGAGGTCAAACAAAGATTGAATTAAGCCTTTACCAAAAGTTTTCTCACCCACTAAGGTGGCGCGATGGTTATCCTGTAGGGCACCAGCAAGAATTTCACTTGCACTGGCACTACCCTGATTGACTAAAACAACTAGGGGTGAATCAGTGAGCGCCCCTCCATCTGCGTCAAAGCTGCCAAGAATACCTTGGCGGTTAACAGTGTAGACAATTGTGCCCGTATCCAACCAGATGCGGGCAATTTCAATGCCTGCCTGCAACAGACCGCCAGGATTGTTACGCAGATCGAGAATGTAGGCTTGTGCCCCTTGTGACTTCAAACGACTAACAGCGCGGCTTACCTCAGTGGGTGCGTTGGCGCTGAACTGGGAGAGGCGAATATAACCGATGGGAACGTTGCCAGACTGAGAATCCAATGATGCATAGACAGGGTTAAGAGCAATGCGCGATCGCACTAGCTGTATTTCAGTTGGCTCTACACCTGATTGTTGAACAGTAAGCGTAACGGCGGTACCCGCTGGGCCACGCATCCGCGCCGCTGCGTCATCGATAGTCAGCGACGGTGTGGGAACGCCATCAATTTTAAGAATGCGATCGCGCGATCTGATTCCAGCCTGCTCCGCAGGAGAACCAGCAATTGGCGCGATCACCACCAGTTCCCCAGTCTCCCCATCCAGGGCAATTTGCAATCCCACCCCCGTTAATTCCCCCGAAGTGTTCACCTGCAAGCTACGATACTGCACTGGTTTTAAAAGCCGCGTAAAGGGATCGTCGAGTTTCCCCAGTACGTCCTGAATGGCAGAGTACGTCTCCTCCCGGTTTTCCAGTGGCTGTTTCAAAGCTTGTTGACGCAGCATCGACCAATTCTGATGATTGA
Organism: Microcoleus sp. FACHB-831; assembly: GCF_014695585.1. Taxonomy (NCBI): domain Bacteria; kingdom Bacillati; phylum Cyanobacteriota; class Cyanophyceae; order Oscillatoriales; family Microcoleaceae; genus Microcoleus; species Microcoleus sp. FACHB-831. The sequence continues at coordinate 113,716 of NZ_JACJON010000028.1, forward strand.
ACGTATCATCCAGGTAAGATCGATTCACAATTCGCCAAGCTTCCTGAAAAAGTTGCTGTTCAGAAGTAAAAGCAGCAGCAGGCGATGCCCACCAGCCAAACGTTACAATAGTTTGTAAGATCAGTACGAATACGGCTTTTACAAATCGTTTGTGCATGACAAAGAATCTCCCTTTCGGGCTATGTTACATTTTTTTATAGAGGCTGCGCTATGCCCAAATGTACCAACCAAGTGTTCTGGCCATCAGCTCGCTTAGTTACGAGTCTCTAGCTTGAGTGTCTCTCTTGCTAGAAGGCTTTTAGACAGCAGCCTTCGTTGGTTGTATCTTAAGAACTGACAACTGACGTTGGAAAGTTAGCCCTACGTGCTAACCTACCCTTGACCCAAAGCTCCAAGGCTCGCCCTAACTCAAAACCGGAGGCGTAAGACTCTGAACTTTTGTGCAGCACGGCCAACGGGTTTAAGCGTGAAAAAAACAGCAATCGATTTTTAGGAAATCTTGTCTATATGGCCAACGTGTACGACTGGTTTGAGGAACGCCTAGAGATTCAGGCGCTTGCCGATGACGTTACCAGCAAGTATGTACCTCCCCACGTTAATATTTTTTACTGCTTGGGTGGGATTACCTTGACTTGCTTTTTAGTCCAGTTTGCTACTGGATTTGCAATGACCTTTTACTACAAGCCGACGGTTACAGAGGCCTTTACTTCAGTCCAGTACCTGATGACAGATGTCAACTTCGGCTGGCTCATCCGCTCCATCCACCGCTGGTCTGCCAGCATGATGGTGCTGATGATGATTTTGCACACTTTCCGGGTCTACCTTACAGGTGGTTTCAAAAAGCCCCGCGAACTAACCTGGGTGACAGGTGTGATTCTAGCCGTAATTACAGTTTCCTTTGGCGTCACAGGCTATTCGCTGCCTTGGGATCAGATTGGTTACTGGGCTGTCAAAATTGTATCCGGCGTACCCGCAGCTATACCCGTTGTTGGCGATCAAATCGTCGAACTAATGCGCGGTGGTGAAAGTGTTGGCCAAGCAACGCTGACTCGCTTCTACAGCCTGCACACCTTTGTTCTGCCCTGGCTGATTGCAGTTTTCATGCTGATACACTTCTTGATGATTCGCAAGCAGGGCATTTCTGGCCCATTGTAAGCACTGATGAGCTTTGAGTGATGAGAGTGAGTTAGAATTTTTAATTTAAAACTCATCACTCAAAATGCGATTAGGCTTCCAATAGCTCAAAATTTTTAGACTTGTAAGGAGAACAAAAAATGGCAACACTCAAAAAGCCCAACCTAGCCGATCCAGCTTTGCGTGCCAAGCTAGCCAAAGGTATGGGTCATAACTATTATGGCGAACCAGCTTGGCCAAACGACCTGCTGTATATCTTCCCCGTTGTGATTATGGGGTCGATAGCCCTGTGCATCGGCTTGGCTGTGCTTGACCCAGCAGTGGTCGGCGAACCAGCCAATCCCTTTGCTACTCCGTTGGAAATTCTGCCGGAATGGTACTTGTGGCCTGTTTTCCAGATTTTGCGAATTCTACCTAGTAAATTGCTGGGTATCGCCTGTATGTCTGGTATTCCCTTGGCGTTGATGCTTATTCCCTTTATTGAGAACGTCAACAAGTTCCAAAACCCGTTCCGCCGTCCAGTTGCTACAACATTGTTCCTGTTTGGCACTCTGTTTACAATCTGGCTGGGTATCGGTGCTACTTTCCCAATTGACAAATCCCTAACGCTTGGCTTGTTCTAAGAGGGCAAGTTCGCAATCTCAAAAGTGGGGATGCTGGGGGTTTCCCCCAGTGAAAAAAAGTTTAATATCTTAAGATTTGACGCCTGTGAGTTTGTTAGCCGTGCGAATGTGCTGCCAGTAAACTTAGCAGGCGTCGATTTTATGGCATAGGTTTATGTTCGGGGGTAAGCGACAGCTATGCGATGCCAAGAGGCTCAATATGCAGCTAACTGAGGTAAGGTAGGGGCAGGTGAGGGACGAGCGGGAGATATGTTGAAGCACGACCGTCTGACGCTAAAGAGCGATTTGAACCTCCTGAACCAGGTGCTGGATTGGTTTGAGCAATTCAGCCTTCTACATATCTGCTCCGACGACTGGTCGGACAGACAAGTCTATGCTCTTAAACTGGCAATGGCTGAAGGATTTAGTAACGCCGTCCGCCACGCGCATCACAAATTACCGCCTGAAACTCCAATTGAGCTTGAGCTAGAGTTGTGGGATGACCGCATGGAAATCAGGATTTGGGATTGGGGAAACCCTTTTAATCCAGATTTACTTAAGGAGCCGGAGCCGGGAACGCTACAAGAAGGCGGGTTCGGGTGGTTCCTGTTGCGTCGGTTATCCGATCGGGTTGTTTACGATCGCCTTCCGGATAATAGAAACTGCCTGCTGATTGTCAAGTCCCGAAAATAATAGTTGGTTGGTGATTCTGGGAAACGTATGTGCCGAATGTTGCAAACACCATCGTAAAAAAATACAATCATCCCGAAATGTGGGAAGATTAGTGGCAATTGCATCGTTACTGTCTAGGGCTGGATGGGATGCAAAGGGCGATCGCTAAGTAAGTTAAAAGGCAAAAAAAACAACAGCTATGCGCTTCAATAGTTTGAACAATTGCCCCTAGTTAAATTAAATTTGTAACACTTTGCTACGGAATTTGCATTGAATCTGTCGGCACTTTAACATCAGTTTTTAGCCTCGTTACACGAGTTTTTCACGTCCCCATTTCAGGGCAGCTACTAATTTATTGGGGGAGTGGGGAAATTAAGGTATATCTAAGCTTATATTAAGCAAAATTACTGATTCATCGCGCCCTCAAGGTTTTCTAAGATCCTGGGAGAGTCATGTGGGAGAAAACACACAAGTGGGTCAGACAGATAACTCCGCTGCCAACTATGTATTTGTTTTCTTAGAAATTTTTGAGTCCGAAGGTGGCATTCAATCTTATGTCAAAGACATTTTGAACGCTTATCTATCACTACCAGATCGGCCAAGAGCGGAAGTATTTTTACTACGCGATCGCCCTGGATGTCAAAATCCTTTTGAGAAAACCCGCACTAGCAAAAAAAATAGCAGGCTGGGTTTTCATTATATGAAAACCCAGCCTCGCCAGCTGGGTAGATGCCGCTTGGCGGCGGGGCTATTACTTTTTCTGTTGCAACGACGCCCACAACACGTTTTTTGCGGTCACATTCATCTAGCACCCCTCGTTCAGATGCTCTGTCAGCCGCTGGGTATTCCCTACACAGTTCTTACTTACGGCAAGGAAGTTTGGGAACCCTTACCCGAACCAGAGAGAAAGGCGCTTCAGCAGGCAGATGAAATTTGGACTATAAGCAAATTTAGCCGCGACAAGGCTTGTGCTGCCAATAAGCTAAACCCTAAGCAAGTTCATATGTTACCGTGCGCTATCGATGGTAAAGCCTTCACCCCAGGCTCCAAGCCAGAAGCCTTAATCGAGCGATATAATCTTGCAGGCGCGAAAGTATTAATGACAGTAGCGCGTTTGTGGTCTGGCGATATCTACAAGGGCGTTGATGTGACAATTCGCGCTTTGCCAGAGATATTACAAGTTTTTCCAGAAGTCAAATATTTAGTAATCGGTCGCGGCGACGACCAACCCAGACTAGCTCAACTAGCCCAAGATTTGGGCGTCGCCGACCGCGTTGTGTTTGCTGGCTTTGTCCCCACAGAAGAGTTAGTAGAGCATTACCGTGTCGCCGATGCCTACATCATGCCTTCCCAGGAAGGCTTTGGTATTGTTTATTTAGAGGCGATGGCCTGCGGGCTGCCAGTCCTTTCAGGCGACAACGATGGGTCAGCAGACCCCTTGCAGGATGGACTTTTGGGCTGGCGAGTCCCCCACCGGAAGCCAGATGCAGTAGCAAAGGCTTGTATTGAAATGCTCAAGGGAGGCGATCGCCGCTGTGATGGTCGCTGGTTGCGAGAACAAACCTTAGCTAAATTTGGTAAAGATGCTTTAGCTTCTCGATTAAACGAACTTCTTAAATAACTACTTCCCCTTAGATGTATAAGAGAAAATGTTGACGGGAACGCAAACAAATAAGGTTATATCGTACTTGTGGTGGCCAAACCCTTTTTTAGGCATAGGGCATGAGGGATAGGAGATAGGCAATTGATTAGCCAGCAAGCATTTGAGCGAATTAATCAGTTCTAATCATCACCATAAGTACTAGAGAGCAACCAATAACTAATAGCGATCGCTAATAAAAAATATTACAGTTAAGCAACATTTGTCTTCAGTTTTCGTCTAGCAAATTTGGAGTTTATCAAGATCGGGAGAGCAGTGATGAAAGGCGGGTTGCTAGTAAGTTTAATGATGGGTTGTACGTTGATGACCGTTGCATCTTCATCGGTCTTAGCCCAATCTGGACAAAATCTTCAAAGTCTTCCCAATGGCGATTACTTTTTTGGGGAAGCATCATCTCCTGCCGAAGCTGGAGCGGGATACGTGGTTTTTCGCAAAACAGGTGGCAAAATTGCAGGTCTTTTCTACCAACAAGGTGAACAAAATATCAAGTTTTGCTTCGCGGGTACAGATAAGGTCACCGGTAATAAGGATGTTAGTCAAGAAAAGCCTGCTTCTATGAATGGGGAACCATCGCTAGCTGAATCTCTCGGCTTGGAAGGATTATTTAAACTACGCTTTGACCAACTACCTGATGCTGCCGCCAAAAGTTTTCAAGAATGCGTGAAGTAACTAGGTGCTAGAGCAGACTGTAGTAGATATCGCGATCGCCTGATATTTTGGTTAAATTGGCGATCGCGCTATTATAGTTATCTACAAATTTTCAACTCTGTCTCAAGGAAGAGTAACGCTGCGATTAACCGCGTGTTTTTTACCACCATCTGATACCATTTCACAAATTGCCTGCAATAGAGCCAACCCTCCACATTCCCAGGCTCTGCGTGGGAACGATGGGGCAAACAGTAAATCACAAGTGTAGCGATAAAGTGAATTGGTATTAATTAAATGTGTAAGTAAATATCATCACATTCAGCCTTAGCAATTAACTAGAATTTAAATTCTAGCTGTTGAAAAAAATACATATATGTGATAAGTCAGCTAAAGGCGTAAATTTAATAAAACGCAGTACGTCACCAACAAAATTATCGATGGCAATACCCGATTCATCAGTATTAAAAGACGCGCAGCCCGACGGAAACGAAGCGCAAGACTGGCCAAGCTATCTACAAGAACTGCTAATGGGGCGATCGCTCTCCCTAGAACAATCGGCTTCTTTAATGCATGGATGGTTAAGCGAGGAAATTCCGCCAGTCTTATCGGGCGCAATTTTAGCAGCGCTTCAAGCCAAAGGCGTTGGTGCTGACGAACTGGCTGGTATGGCTCAAGTTTTGCAGGCTCAATCTAGTAAAGACGGCGATTTATCGCGCCTCCCCACAACCTTGATAGATACGTGTGGCACTGGGGGGGATGGCGCATCAACCTTTAACATCTCGACGGCAGTTGCCTTTGTCGCTGCTGCTGCTGGCGTGCCAGTTGCCAAGCACGGCAATCGTTCTGCTTCTAGTCGGGTGGGTTCGGCTGATGTGTTGGAAGCGCTGGGAATCAACCTCAACGCCACTGGTGAGAAAGTGCAGGCGGCACTATCAGAAGTTGGCATAACTTTTTTGTTTGCCCCCGGTTGGCATCCAGCATTGAAGGTGGTTGCACCGCTACGGAAAACGCTGAAAGTACGGACGGTGTTTAATTTACTAGGGCCGTTAGTTAATCCACTGCGACCAACTGGGCAAGTGATTGGCGTCTTCGATCCAAATTTGGTGGGGACAGTTGCTCATGCCTTGAGGCAATTGGGTACTAAACAGGCGATTGTTCTGCACGGGCGTGAAAAGCTGGATGAGGCGGGGTTAGCCGATAGTACGGATTTAGCTATACTGTCGGCGGGTGAGGTGCAAGTAGCAACACTGCATCCGCAAGAGCTAGGTTTGGCGCCAGCAACTACAGGGGCAATACGGGGCGGGGACGTAGAGGAAAATGCGGAAATTCTGCGGAACGTCCTGCAAGGTAAGGGGACTCAAGCACAACAGGAAGTGGTGGCGTTGAACGCGGCGCTGGCGATCTTGGTGGGCGGGACAATACCGACGGGAGATTATGAGACAGCGATCGCACCAGCGTTGCAAAGCAATATCGCGCTTGCTTTTGATATCCTGCACAGCGGCGCTGCTTGGTCAAAGCTAGAACAGTTAGTGCAATTTCTGCGCGATTAAAGCAAATGGCGTTCCCAGCCTGCGCCTGGGAACGAGGCGATTTATTTTTTACTTTTTAAGATCGCGCCTGAAATTCAATAACATCGCGTTTGATGGTGATGTCATAGTTGCCAAAAAAGTCATGCCCTAGCAGTCCCGTATCCAAATCTGGCCCCGCGATCGCTACCGATACATCCTTAGCCACGACACCCGCGACGGCAATTGACTTGATTTTCCCTACGCGAAATTTTACCCCTTTGGCGCTGGCTGTATCGGCTGTCACCTCGCTGTCCGCTACAACGCTGAGTTTTTCCGCCATAGCTTGAGTAATGAAAGTTCCGCTAGCACCAGTATCCACAATCATTTCAAACGTAGACGTGCCATTGAAGGTGACATCAATTACTGGTGTCAGTCCGGCTCTGCGTTTGATTGGGGTGCGAAATACTGCTTGGCTTGTCGTTGGCGATGGCGATGGGGAGGCGGATGAGTTTGTCGTTGGGGATGGTGAAGCAGACGGACTTGCAGTTGGGGATGGGGACAACGGTGGGAGCAGGTTTGTCCTTGGGGATAGAACGACTGGCGTGGGTTGGGTGGCGATCGAAGAGGGGGGCAGTTGCGGACGCCTAGTTGCGGTAGAGGAGACTGGGGGAACGGGAGCCGGAGAGAGGCGGCGATTTATAGTGTTTTGGAGGCTGGGAGCAGGGTTAGTAGCTGAATTAGGGACTCTGGGGGGCGCGATCGCTATTATGCGTGCTGGCTTGGGGGTGGGTTTAGGGCGAGTTAGTTGAGCTTGAGCGTAGTTAAGCTGACGCTGATATTCAGAGAGTTTGGTTTTGGCGGCGTCGGAGTTGGGATTAGAGGAGGGGACGGCTTTTAGAAGCGCGATCGCTTCCCCCCAGCGGTTTACGACTAAGTTCCAATCATCTATCGACTGGGCAGATTGACTGATACTAGAGGCACTTTGAGCAGCATCGAGCGCCCTTTCGTAGGCGTTGGCTATAACGGGAGATGGCTGAGGCACTGGTGTGGCAGCCTGCTTACGTTTAGCAAGCTGCTTGGGGGCGGGAGGGGCAGCCGGAGAGGCTGAGACAATAGGCTTTGAGGGTTCGGCGGGGGGTGTAGCAGTATCTTCGCTGCTACAGGCAAGACTGACAAAAGCTAAAGTGCCGTATAGGACAATTAGCGCACCGCGATAGCGAGAAGTTTTCCACATGGGCGAAAGGGCGATCGCAACGATAAGCCCGAGTCTGCGATTGTTACTAAGAATAAGCTAAATATTAGCCTACAGATGAGGTCAATTAGGGGGAGCGCGATCGCGCAGATAATACCAGGCTCAACAAACCCGCGCCCCATTTTATCTGTTTATAGCAGCAAATTGCAGCGATGTAAAAGGCTATAGCATCGTTTAGCTACCTTGATTTTTAGTAAGCGATCGCTCTAATAATTTTGCGGCGGGGTATTACAGCAAATTTTTAAGTATTTGATATCCGCCGATATTATATTCCCAGATTTGGGCGGTGAAGTTCTTTAGTAAATATCGCAATTTGTTTAATTTAAGTCTTGTAGGGATAATTCATCGATTACCTATGCGATCGCGGCGGTTTCTTATCTCATCTTGGGTATAAATTGGGCTAATAATTTAAAGTGAGATTGCTGCATTATCTGGAGTAATACAGTTCGCTTAGACCTAAAAATACAAAACTTGCGTAGATTTGGTTGAGGAAGGAAACCGAACTATCATAAGCCTTTTTGGGTTGCAATGTCATTTCACCCAACCTACAGCTATTTTTATATTGTCCTCTGTTTCGGGTTTGTTATCGGAGAGTATGCAGCATAATAGCGATCGCTCATTAGCCCGCACAGGAATACTTTGTTTCTCTAGCCGACAATTCCATTCGCACGGTTTAATATAAAGAAGTATTACTAGGCGATCGCTTCATGGACTGGCAAGAAATCTCTGGCAGTTGGGTACTAATTCCGCAACATCCTATTGGCATAGTACATTTTCTGGGGGGCGCATTCGTTGCCGCCGCACCCCAACTAACTTACCGTTGGTTGCTAGAGCAGGTAGCAAAACAAGGTTATGCTGTAGTTGCCACGCCCTTTGTAAATACCCTGGATCACAGCGCGATCGCAGGTAACGTACTTCTCAGCTTCAATGGCGTCCTCGACGAATTACGCCAAAAAGCTATACTGCGCCGCCGCTATCTCCCCATCTACGGACTCGGACATAGTATGGGCTGCAAGCTACATCTACTCATTGGTAGTCTTTTTCAAGTCGAACGTGCTGGCAATATTCTTATTTCCTTCAACAACTACGCAGCACGCGATGCCATTCCTTTTGTGGGGCAGTTCAATTTCAGTCCTGCTTTTAATGTTGAGTTTACCCCTTCGCCTGTTGAAACTAACAACATCATTGCTCAAAAATACAACGTTGCCCGCAATTTATTAGTTAGATTTACTAACGACACTATCGACCAAACAACAGGCTTAAGCGAGTTATTGCAAAAACGCTTTCCTAACATGGTAGCGATGCAGATTCTAGCAGGAACTCATGTCACGCCTTTGGGTCAAGATATTAGCTGGCAAGCGGGAAAAGAATTCACAGCATTTGATGCAGTTGGGCAATGGGTAAAGCAAGAAATTTTGTACCGCGAACTAAATCTGCTAAGGCGAGAAATTCTCCGCTGGTTAGATCCAATGTCCCCTGCCTAATAAGCAAGTTAAAAATATTCCCAACCAGAGTTATGGGAATGAGGGCTGTCATGCAAAAGAAAGAAAAGCTATGTATTTAAGAGTTTTTGCCAGTGCCTAGAGGCAAATTAAATAAACATCTGATGTAGGTTGGGGAGCCACAAGAAAAGCGGGGGTTCCCCGTTAAGCGATGTGGGCTTTGAGGCACGAAATCCAACATTGACAATGGTTCGATGGGGTCTGCTTACGCCGTTATTAAAACCCTACTTTTACCCATACCTCATGCCCAATTCCGCTAGACTGGGGAGACGGGAAATTTTTTAGAGTCAATTGCAAAAAATGGCAACTTGGCGGTGTGTTAAGCAATGCGGAGCCTGCTGTCATCTAGATCCAGCCGAGCGTCCGGACTTGGATGAGTATCTCTCCTTTGAAGAGTTGCAGCTTTATTTAAGTATGGTTGGTCAAGACGGCTGGTGCGTAAATTTCGATCGCGACAGCCGCGAATGCCGGATTTACGCCGATAGACCGCGATTTTGCCGGGTTCTGCCGGATGTGTTCGAGGAATTGTACGGTGTTGAGTCACCAGAGTTGAACGACTTTGCGATTGAGTGTTGTCGCCAGCAGATTGAGGGGGTTTATGGCGATCGCAGTTTAGAAATGATCCGCTTTGATAGAGAAGTTGGTATCTGATCTTATAATTATCAAATTTTTCAACCCGTTTTCTTGTGGAAAACGGGTTTTTAATGAGAAAATGAAAAGAATATGAAAAATACACAGCGTTAAGCAAAACACCAGAGTGAAAACTTCCGCTTTGCCTCCTACCCTCACTACCTTAGAGCCTCCCTGCGACACTGCACCTCAAGTTAAACCAGCTACACCTAGAGCGATGGCTCAACCAGGAAGTTTTAAGCAAGGCTTCTGGGGAGTGTTCGGCTCTACGTTCTTAACCATCTTTCTGGCAGAAATGGGCGACAAAACCCAGGTGGCAACTCTGCTGATGAGCGCCCAATCCCAATCACCTGCGATCGTTTTTGCTGGTGCGGCGACGGCACTTATAGCTACCAGCTTAGTTGGGGTACTTTTAGGGCGATGGTTGGCAACTCGGATTTCTCCTAAAACGCTGAACTCGGCGGCTGCGGTAAGTTTGCTGTTTATTGCCGCATCGCTATTCTGGGAAATATTGCAATTTTAGTTTGAGTAATTTCAATCCATATTGGGGATTTTGACCCCCCGCCCAATTTAATTTCTACACAAAGCACTAAGTTATGAACTGGCAGCTTCTAGGAATCAGTTTCATCACAGTATTTTTAGCCGAAATTGGAGATAAAAGCAGTCTGGCAGCGATCGCCCTCGGTGGTAGCTCCAAATTTCCTCGCGCTGTGTTTCTCGGCTCTGTGACAGCACTGATTCTGGCTAGCTTGTTGGGAGTTTTGGCGGGGGAAGGAGCAGCAGAGTTATTGCCTGCGCGTCTGGTGAAAGCGATCGCCGCTATTGGCTTTACTGTAATGGCGGTGCGGCTGCTGTGGCCTTCTGCCGAAGTGCCCGAAGAACTGGAAGAAACGCCCTAAAAAAATAAGGTGGGCATTGCCCACCCTACTTTAATACTTAAAAAAATAAGGTGGGCATTGCCCACCCTAAAAATCTTAATTAAAATTAAACTTGCGGTAGCACCAGCCTAGAAGCGTGCCGCATCCTATCAGCTTCAGCGCTTCTAATATCCAGTAGCTTCCGTGCATGGTCGTCATTGCCGCAGGTGTAGCAGTTGGCTCGAACAGATTTAACTGCATCCCCATAGCACTCATTTGAGGGGTTAAAAAGTAGGTATAGATGATTGCGATCGCCAGAAGCAGCAGGGATAATAAAACCGACCTGCGGCCTTCTTGACTAGAAGTATTTTGATTATGTTTCAGAACCAATAAACCTGTCAACACCAAGGCTGCACACAGTAGCTCGATGCGATTAAAAATCCAGAAAATTGCATATGCTGCTGTTGCGAACCCTGCTCCGCTCATCATGCCCGTAGCGTAAAGAGTGGGCATGATCACTAAGTCTAAAACCAGACTGCCACTCAGCCAGAAGCCCAGGGCAAGCATGACGGTATTTTGCCATGCTGGTCGCTTTAATTCAATGCCAGAGATAGCGGCCATAGCTTTTCCTCTCCTTTTTGTCTTACTTTCAGCTTAGCGAATTATTTTTCCTTTAAATGTGAACTATTTTTACAATTTAATATCAAATAAAAGCATATATTTTTAGTAATTTACACCTATTTCTATTACTAAGAATTGTTAACAAGTCTTTAAAAGAAGGCTAATAAGTGAGTCGTGCTTATGTTTACCAGCTCCCCGACTTCTCCAAGAATTCGGGGAGCTGTAAGGTCTGACATCTCACAATTGTGCATAAAATTGCTATAGCCAAAGCTACAAGTGGTTTACAACTAAATTAAAGAAATTTGTATCAATCCATGCGTGGCTCAACCATATTCGCAGCGACCCTAGCAGTAACCGCAGGTCTTTGGGGGGTATCTACCCCACCAACAAGGGCAATTCAGCTCGCAGATGGAACAGTCCACTTTGAGAAGGCTCCTGAATTAGTTGCAGCCACAACCACGTTTAACAGCGTTGATGTGTGGGGTGCGACGTACTTTTTTACCATCGCTGTGCCTTTCAATGCAGGCGAACCGTTGCAACGAGTGACAATCGCGCAAATCGAAGGATTAGATAATATCCGATATAACCTGAAAGACAGCTACGCCTTTGAGGGGAAGCGATCGCGTGAAGGGAAGAAAGTAAAACTAGGAGAAGTAAGCATAGATCGCGACAAGCGCACGGTTTCGGTCAACTTTGACCCGCCAGTGCCACCAGGTAAAACCGTTACGATCGCGCTTCGTCCCGTCCGCAACCCGTTTTCCAGTGGCGTGTATCTTTTTGGCGTCACGGCTTTTCCGGCTGGTGAGAAAGCCTACGGTTTATATTTGGGTGTCGGACGCATGCACTTCTACCGACGAGGGGGCTTTTTTGGTTTTTATTAAGTATGTAAATAAAAAGCGCTCTCCAAGAAGGGGGCGCTTTTTGCTTTGGGTTATATATTTGCATGGCTAGGAAAGTACCGAAGAAATACGGAAAGGTTTTTAAGGAACAATTTGGTAAAAGTATTCATAATGATAGATATTTTAAAAATATAAATGTAATATGTCCAGATTGTTCGATGCTCCATCGCCAACCCAGGTATGTATGCTTCAAACTGAGCCATGGATCGGTAGGATTTTTAACGAAATACAACAAGTGGTGCGATCGCTGGACGCTACTAGCTATGAATTAATTTACGTTAATTCAGCAGTCGAGAAGATCTATGGGCGGCAAGCCAGCGAATTTTACGATAACTCAGAGTTGTGGCTGCAAGCAATAGACCCTAGCGAGCGATCGCGCGTTTTGGAATCACTTGCAAGAGTACTCGAAGTTGGCACAGTTGAGACGGAGTACCATATTATTCGACCAGACGGCGAAACGCGCCTAGTTCGCGACAAGTTTTGGCTAATCGAAGACGAAAATGGTAATGCTGTACGCATCGATGGGATTGTCACCGAGATTGCAGAAGTGGAGCAATGCGATCGCAGCAGCGAAATACGCAAACAAGCTGACCAGGAACAACAAAAGTTTATTACCTTAGTTGAGAGCATATCCGACTTCATCGCTATTGCTAGCTTGGATGGTAAGGTTATTTACCTTAATAAAGCAGGAGAAAAGCTAGTCGGGATATCAGACAAAGAACAGGCTTTGCATACTAACTTATTGCAATATTTCTTTTTAGAAGACCGCGCCTGTGTTGAGGCGTATATCCTACCCATCGTTATGCAAGAGGGACAATGGGAAGGCGAAATGCGTTTTCAGCATTTTCAGACAGGGGCAGAAATTTTTATTAATTTGAATGTTTTTACTATCAAAGATAAACAAACAGATAAGCCGTTGGCTATAGCTAGCATTGCTCGCGATATTACAGAACAAAAGCAGGCTGAAGAGGCATTGCGAATCAGCGAACAGCGATTAAGTCTGGCCTTGTGGGCGACGGATAATGGACTTTGGGATTGGAATTTAGTAACAAATGAAGTTTATTTTAGCCCTGGTTGGAAATGGATGCTGGGCTATGAAGTAGATGAGCTAGAATCACACGTCAGTACTTGGCAAAAGCTGATGCATCCTGACGATCTGCCTTATGCGATGGAGGCATTGAACAAGCATTTTGAAGATTCCAGCTTTCGCTATGCAATTGACCTGCGAATGCTGACAAAATCCGGCGAATGGAAATGGATTTTGGCTCAAGGTAAAGTAGTAGAGCGCGATCGCGATGGCAAGCCATTGCGGATGGCAGGTACGCATAAAGATATAGCCCATCGCAAAAGTGCAGAGGAAGAACTAGCGCAGACAAAAAAATTCTTATCTTCAGTGTTAGAAAATTTGCCAGTTGCGGTTGCCGCTAAAGAAGCCGAAGAATTGCGATTTGCTTTATGGAATTCAGCCGCAAAAGACTTATTTGGATTTAACCCAGAAGAAGTGTTGGGCAAAAACGACTATGATGTGTTTCCTAAAGACCAAGCTGACTTTTTCACAAGCAAAGATCGGCAAGTGCTGAACAGCGGAGAAGTCTTGGACATCCCCGAAGAGTTTATTCAGCTAAAGCAAGGCGGGATAGCCATATTGCACACCAAGAAAACAGCTATTTTAGATGCAAATGGCAAACCCCAATATTTATTAGCCATTGCTGAAGACATCACCGAGCGCAAACAAGCAGAAGCAGCGCTGCGCCAAAGTCAATATCAACTGCAAGAAGCTCAAAGAATCGCCCACATAGGCAATTGGGAATTTGATGTAGCCACTGGGCAAATTACTTGGTCAGATGAACTATTCCGAATTTTTAATATTGAACCTGGGCAACCAGTACCCACTTATACAGAACATTTAAAACTATATTACGCAGAGGACAGCGAATTGTTACACCAAAAAGTAACAAGTGCTATAACTGAGGGAAAATCTTATGAAACTGACCTTCGCATCATAGGGTCAGAGGGTTCGTTCAGATATATCAACGTTAGAGGGGAAGCGATTCGCAATGAACAAGAACAAGTCGTGCGAGTAATCGGCACAGTAATAGATATTACCGATCGAAAACGTGCCGAACAAGCGCTGCGAGATAAAGAGCAATTCTTACGCACTATCTATGATGGTGTAGAACAACTAATTTTTGTTGTTGATGTTCGGGAAAATAACGAATTTCGTTATGCTGGTTGGAACCCAGCAGCAGAGAAGACCATTGGCATCAGCACCGCCGATGGTTATGGCAAAACTCCCCAGCAGCTATTTGGTGGGGAGCTGGGTAGTTCCCTGCAACAGAAATACGCTAATTGCTTAGAGTCAGGTTCAACGATAACTTATGAGGAACGTATAAGCAGGAATGAGATAGAAACTTGGTGGCTTATTACCCTCAACCCAATGCGGGATGAATCGGGAAAAATCTCTCGGCTTATTGGCACATCAACTAACATCACGCAGCGAAAACAAGCCGAAGCGACGCTTTCCGAGCGCGAACAATTCTTGCGTAGCATCTACGAAGGGGTAGACTTAGCCATCCAAGTTTTAGATGTCTTGGAGGGGGGAGAATTTCGTTATACAGCCTTCAACCCGGCAATGGAACGCAAGCTTCTGATTTCCCCTTCGCAGTTGCTGGGTAAAACTCTGGCAGAGGCACTCCCGCCTGAGCTAGCTCATCAAGTGAGGCAACATTGTGCCGATTGCGTTGAGGCAGGGATGACAATTTCTTTTGAGGATTGCCACATAGTCGATGGTAAAGACAGTTGGTGGCAAATGAGTATGACACCCCTGAAAAATGATGAGGCAGAGGTTTCTAAACTTGTGGCTACAGCTAGTAATATCACCGCACGCAAACAGGCACAGTTAGCATTAGAGCAATCAGAAGCACAATTACGAGAACTTGCTCAACAAGAAGCACTGCTGAATCGTTTGGCAACACAAATCCGTAATTCGCTTAATTTGGACACCATTCTGGAGACGACTGTACACGAGATTAAAAATCTATTTCAGATCGATCGCTGTCTGTTTAGCTGGTATAGACAAGCAGATTTGAGATTGTCAGAGGAGTCTGAAATTCAAAATTTCTACTGGGAAGTAGCGAAAGAAGCAAAGCATCCCGATCTGCCTTCACTGTTGGGTTGTTACCCACATGAACAAGTTGGAAATCTGGCTAAGGAGCGCATTTTTAGGATGGGAGTACTCAGAGCAGATGATGTGACAACCGAACCCGATCCAGTGATGCGACAGTTTTTAATTAATGTAGGTTACAAATCTGCATTGATTATACCCATTAAGACTCTAAGCGGTGAGTTTGGTGTAGTTAGTTGTAGCCATTCTAGGGATTCGCGGTGCTGGAGTGATGCTGA
Organism: Microcoleus sp. FACHB-831; assembly: GCF_014695585.1. Lineage (NCBI taxonomy): Bacteria > Bacillati > Cyanobacteriota > Cyanophyceae > Oscillatoriales > Microcoleaceae > Microcoleus > Microcoleus sp. FACHB-831. The sequence goes on from NZ_JACJON010000028.1 coordinate 129,103, forward strand.
AGTGCAACTGCTGCAAGCGGTATGCGATCAGTTGGCGATCGCTCTTAACCAAGCTGAACTCTACACCCAAAGCCAAGAATCTGCCTTGCAAGCGCAAGCAAAAAGTTTAGAATTGCAACAAACATTGCAGGAATTGCAACGCACTCAAACCCAACTCATTCAGACTGAAAAGATGTCCAGTCTGGGGCAAATGGTAGCTGGTGTCGCCCATGAAATCAACAATCCCGTTAACTTTATCTATGGCAACCTTCTTCATACCGCTGATTACACTTCTGACCTCTTAGGACTGATTCAGCTTTATCAGGAAGCTTATCCCCAGCCAACTCTTGAGATTACAGATAAAATTGAAAGCATCGAACTAGATTTCTTAACAGAAGACTTGCCAAAAATGCTGCATTCTATGGAAGTAGGAGCAGAACGGATTCGGGAAATTGTTAAGTCTTTACGCACTTTCTCTCGCTTAGATGAAGCGGATATGAAGTCAGTCGATATCCATGAAAATATCGACAGTACGCTGATGATTTTGCTCCATCGCCTGAAAGCACAAGCAGCTCATCCATCCATCCCTGTCATCAAAGAATATAACAGCAATCTTCCAATGGTTGAGTGTTACGCTGGTTCGCTGAATCAGGTATTTATGAACATCCTCTCAAATGCCATTGATGCTATAGACGATTTCAATGAAACCCGCTCATTTGAAGAAATTCAAGTTAATCCAGGTAAGATTTGGATAATAACCGAGATACTAGAATCTAATCGTGTTGCTATTAGAATAAAAGACAACGGGCCAGGAATTCCCGCTAATGTACTGCCAAGGCTGTTCGATCCCTTTTTTACCACCAAAACTGTTGGAAAAGGCACTGGATTGGGGTTGTCTATCAGCTATCAAATTGTAGTAGAACGTCATCGCGGAGATTTGCGCTGTATCTCTTCGCCTGGATGTGGCACAGAATTTGTTATCGAAATTCCCCTTCGCCAGTAACCTTTTATTTAGGACTTTTACCACAATTAATCTGTTTGTGGCTGGCGGGACAATCTATCTAAAGTTTTAATATCGCGACGCTATGCGAAAATTAAAAGATTAATAACAGAAATTGACTGCTGGTTAAATGTCAAACATTGTTCTATCTTCCACTGTAGCAACCCAAAAACGCGCCTACGCACTCGATGCGCTGCGCGGATTCGCCGTTCTAGCAATGGTATTATCGGGCACTATAAAGTTTGGTATATTGCCAGCTTGGATGTATCATGCCCAAAATCCACCACCAAACCATACTTATAATCCTAATTTGCCCGGATTAACCTGGGTCGATATTGTATTTCCCTTATTCTTATTTTCGATGGGTGCAGCCATACCGCTAGCATTATCTCGCCGTCTTGAAAAAGGTTTTTCTAAAATACAAATTCTTTTATCTATCTTAAAAAGAGGCTTCTTTTTGGGAGCATTTGCTATATTTATTCAGCACTTCCGACCGCATGTGATAAGCGCCGAGGCAAATAATCAAAAATGGTGGTTGGCTTTATTGGGGTTCGTCTTACTATTTTTAATGTTTGTACGCTTGCCAAATTTCTGGCTACCCTGGAAGCGCCGAATAATTACTATTAGCGCCTGGTTAACAGCGATTATTGTTTTATCTACGATCCAATATCCTAACGGAAATGGATTTTCATTTTCTAGAAGCGATATTATACTAATTGTCCTTACTAACATGGCCGTTTTTGGCTCGTTACTTTGGTTGCTTACCAAATCTAACTTGCTGTTAAGACTTGGATGCATGGGGTTATTACTTGCCTTGCGGTTGTCGGCTAGCACAGATGGTTGGATTGCACAGATTTGGAAATCCTCACCATCTTTAGGGTTTTTCAAACTAAACTGGATTTTTCAATTCGGATATTTATCATATTTGTTATTAATCATTCCTGGAACTATTGCAGGCGATTTGATACTAAGCTGGCTGCAAAGCTCAATTGTTGCTGTTAAAGTAGAAGCAGGTTTGGAAGAGACTTCTATTATAAAAGCGCCCATACAATGGACGATACAGCGTTATTATTGCATTATCGCATTGATGTTTAGTATCTGTATTATACTGCTGATGGGATTGCAAGGTAGATGGGTGTGGCAAACTACCTTAATAAGTGCTGTAATTTGTTCAGCAGGTTGGTTTTTGTTTGCAAAACCTGTTACTGAAACAGATAAGTTACTTAGTAAGTTTTATAGGTGGGGCGTTTACTGGCTGGCGCTTGGTTTGCTGTTTGAGCCTTATGAGAAGGGGATTAAAAAAGATCCAGCCACATTGAGTTACTATTTTGTGTGTAGTGGAATTGCTCTTTTTTTATTAATTGTATTTACGATCGCTATAGAAATTCTAAAAAAGCAAAAATGGCTGCAATTATTAATTGATAACGGCCAAAATCCGATGATTGCTTACGTTGGATTTGCTAATTTAATTTGGCCGATTTTGGCGCTAACCCAACTGGAAACGAGAATTATAGAGAGTACAACAACCCCATTTACTGGATTTTTAAAAGGAGTTGCTTATACTTTGGTTGTGGCGTGCGTTGTGAGTGTATGTACTAGACTGAAGCTATTTTGGAGAACATAGCTAAGGAGGGTACGCCTTACTCTTCTGGTAGAGTTGTATGCGATCGCTCTTCTTCTCCACTCGCCGACGCTGTTACAGACTCTATATACTGACTATCCAGTAAGAATGCACCTCTAGCAAAGCGCACCCCCCAATATCCACCCGGACGCCTGTCTAAAACTACCCCCTCTTCACCAACGCGAATCACATCCGGCGGACGCAGCATTGGCATCGATTCTGCTGTTTTAACATAAGGCGGCAATGCCACCACTCGGACTTTTTCACCAATTACAAATTCTTTAGACATAAGTTCGCGGCTATTTGCTTAACGGTGGGCAATGCCCACCTACAGCTTCAATCCAAAATCCAAAATCGCAAATCCAAAATGGCTAGGGTGCTTGCCAAATCTTCTGATGATATTGCTCTAAATTGGCATAAGGGTCAATAGCTGCGTGGGAATGATCGTGGCTGTGGTTATTAGCATCACCATGAGAATGCCCATGATGACTATCGTGGCTATGTCCATGTCCATGATGGCTACTATCGTGGCTGTGAGTATGACCGTTACCAGTTCCTACAGCTGCAAGACGGAATTTGCACATTTCACAGTTCATCTGCACTTGTCCTAACTGTGTCTCAATTTCCCTCTCGCGCGTTATGGCAAAAAGCTGCGGGTCAAGTCCCATTTCTGGCAGACAAGTCATCGCAATATCCGGGTATTGCTCTTGCTGTTGCGCGGTGCTATCGAAAATCTTTTTAACCAGCAACCCTGTAAACAGAAAATACGGCAAAACGATAATGCGTTTGGGTTTATAGAGTCTTGCGCGATTGAAACCTTCTTCTAGTCTAGGATGAGTAATGCCAATGAAGCAAGTTTCAACTGTTAGATAACCGCTGCCTTCCCAGAGAATCCGAGCGAGTTTGTAGACATCGCCGTTAGCATCAGGATCGCTAGAACCTCTACCTACAAATAGCAGGACAGTATCCTCACGCGATATTGCTTTGGGATTATGTTGGATCTCGTCTAATTGTGTCAGACGCGATCGCCACAAATCTAAAATCCCAGGTGTAATGCCAAAATGACGCCCATAGTGAAACTTCAAATGGGGATGTCTTGCCTTTGCTTTGTCTAATTCATTAGTAATGTCAAACTTATTATGCCGCGCCGCAAATAACAGCACTGGCAGAGCAGAAATTTCAGTGTATCCCTGCTCTACACACCGATCTACTCCCTCTTGAATTGTAGGGCCAGTAAGTTCCAGAAAACACGGCACGACTGGGCGCGATGCATCTAAAGCTTGATAGGCGGCGGCAAAATCCATAAAACACTGCCTACCATCCTCATCTCTAGTGCCATGCCCGATCATTAATAAAGGACGTTGTAGCGGTAGAGGCGGCAATTGAACAGAAGGGGCAGATGGAGTCGAGAGTTCAGTCAAATGGGTTGAATCAACAGTATGCATCGACAAAGTTCCTTTTCCGTGCAAGGCGGAAAATTACAGCGGACGGTTAACAGGTAGGCATTCTGGCTTACGATCGCATCGTTTACAGCTGCCGCACAGCCACGGACTTTCACCGTGTTTCCCTGCCCTGTTACCGTTTGGGTGTGCCTTGCTATCTTAGCCGATCGGGTTCCCATACCAGAATGCGGGGGGAGGGGGTTAATATCGATTTTGGATTTTTGATTTTGAATTTTTGATTAAAGGCGAGATATTTTCAGCTTTTTGTGAAACTTACAGACGGCGGTTATTGAACCACGTCAGCGCGTTAGGGGTTAGCCGTTAGACACACCAGTGAAGGGACAGGGTTCGGGTTAAAAGTACTTCCTTCAAAAGAGAGTTGCTAGACTGCGATCGCCTTAATTTTATCTAACGTCGAAGTGCCTAATTAAATTTTCAGGCATACTGTGTTGTTTGAATGCGATCGCGCAACTTTTTTCTCTATCCACCACTATTTAAATAATTGCAGCGATTCTTCTTTTAAAAGACCTTTGGTAATTTTTATCTTCTTAAATCCCTTGTCTATAATTTCTTCGCTTGCTATGTCGATTTGTGATACCCCAGCTTCAATCAACTCTTTAATTGAAGCACCAATTATAATCTCAGATATTCCCGCCCAAATACATACTGCGGTACACATTGGACACGGCTCACAACTTGCGTACAATGTATAACCTTCTAAGGACGGGTTTTTAAGTTTTTTTGTTAAACTACGAATAACATTAACTTCTGCGTGGGCGGTTGGATCGCTGTCTGTCTTGACTGTGTTGTGTGCTTGGGCAACTATTTTATTATCTTTGACAATAACTGCACCGTAAGGAGCATCTCCAAGCTTGGCTTCTGCGATCGCTACTTTCATAAAATCTTCTGGTTGCATATTCCTCTCCTAGTTCCTAAGTATTTACTCTTTTACAAAGCAATTTTTTTTAATAAAGGGGTTTTTAGGACTAATAGTCATTTAACTAGAATATAGTCAATACAACATAATGTATAAAATCGGCTTTTAGATCGACGCCCTACCGGGGATAGGCAAAAGAATTTACCCCGCTCATTTATAAGAATAATTCACAGTGACGCCAATCACTCCAATGTAGGGAATTCGTCACAATTTTATGCAGACTTTAATCACTGTACCTTACCGCTTGCGATCGCACGAACTGTAAGAGAAGCCATTCATACTTACATTGTCGAGTTGAATGAGTGCAATGACAGCATTTTCCCTTAAATCTCATAAACCTCAAGCGATGATCGAGGCACTTATATATGAGATATTGGCCTCTGGTATAATTACAATCCACGAGCGACAAAAACTAAAATCAGTCATATTAGAGTATTCACTCAACGAAGCAGACCATACTTTGATAGATCGGCTGCTTTATGGCGTGCGGCACGGCTTGCTAAAAAGAGTAGATTAAATTTAGCGGCAGGGTCAATAAAAAAAATTGCATTCGGTGTTTTTGAAATTATTCAATACAAAATTTATTAGTGGCGGCATAGCGCGGTATGCCGCGTTTTTTATTTAAGCGATCGCAGCCTCTGGCTTGCTAATAGTTCCTGCTATATGAACTAAAAGACGGTAGTAATGCTTTAATAGCATTTCACTACTTCCATAAATCATCCATGCGCCTGACTTCACTCGATGTGTTTCGCGGTATTGCGATCGCGGGCATGATCCTCGCTAATACAGTAAGTCTTGGGGAAGCTTATCCCTGGCTGGATCACGCGCCTTGGAACGGTTGCACCCCGGTTGACTTGGTGTTTCCCTTCTTTCTGTTCATTGTCGGTGTAGCAATGGCTTTCTCGCTTTGCAAGTACACCGAACGAAACCGCCCCACCGCCGCTGTCTACTGGCGGATTGCGCGTCGCGCCTTGATTCTCTTCGCCCTTGGTTTGTTGCTTAACGGCTTCTGGAATTACGATTGGGCAAATATACGCCTCATGGGAATCTTGCAGCGCATCAGTCTTACCTACTTGCTAGCATCGCTGATAGTTCTCAAAATGCCGCGCAAAGGACAGTGGGCGATCGCGGCTGGGTTACTAATCGGGTACTGGCTGGCAATGTCTTTTATCCCCGTTCCCGGTTATGGCGCGGGTATTCTAACGCGAGAAGGCAACTTGGGGGCTTATATCGATCGCTTGATAATTGGTGCGGCGCACTTGTACAAGGGCGATGGATACAAATCGTTGGGAGATCCCGAAGGGTTGTTCAGCACCCTTCCTGCTGTTGTCACCGTTCTACTTGGCTACTTTACTGGCGATTGGCTGCGTACCGAACCAGTACAGTCGCGCACCAGCGCAGGTATGGCATTATTTGGCATCGGTTGCGTGGCTGCGGGGTGGGTTTGGGGGTTGGGATTGGAGTTCCCCATCAACAAGAAGTTGTGGACGAGTTCCTATGTTCTCTTCACCGCTGGAATTGCTTTGCTGTTACTTGCAGCTTGTTATGAACTAATTGAAGTGCGAAAGTTGCGCGCCTGGAGTAAGCCTTTTGAAGTGATGGGGTTGAATGCAATATTTGTCTTCGTGGCTTCAGTTTTGGTAATAAAAATTATGGTCAAAACTCGTATCGGTACGGGGGATGCGGCACCAACTACTTATGAGTGGATATACAAGAATTTTTTCGTGCCTTGGGCTGGTGCGTTGAACGGTTCTTTATTCTTGGCGATACTAACTGTTTTGTTTTGGTGGGCGGTTCTTTATGCTATGTACCGCCAACGGTGGTTCGTCAAAATTTAAGATGCCCTATTTGTTAAATTACGCGGTGAGGGGCATCACCTAATTGTCAGAGTAATATCACATCTCTTGTGGGGGCGCGATCGCTAGGGATTGTTGCTCTAAAGTTCATATTAGAGTTATCAACTTTTTTCCTAGACTATGCTGACGCAGGTTTTGATGCTTCAAGGAACCATTGAGGAACTTGTTGAGCAGATATTACTATCTCGCAAGATTACTCGACTCAACCAGCAGCAGCTGATGTCGGCTCTGCTTTCTAAGGATTCACTGGACGAACGAGAGCGAATTATGATCGATCGGGTTTTTTCTGGGGTGCGGCTGGGAGTGCTGAGAGTAGTGGATTAAGTCGAAGTGGGTGGCGATCGCGTATTAAAATTACTGCCTTTGCTGCGTTTGTATCAGGGTGATGTGCGATGCACTTTGTACGGTATAAATTTCTTTATTCGGGGTAAATAAATCGGCGCGATCGCTTCTCACAATCTTCCCGCATTCTCCCGTCTTGATTTTCATTTCTAAACTAGAGACTTTGACCTTATTACCTTTTTAAGGTAATTATATAAAGACCAAATATTACCACGCTACAACTAATAGTAAAAATCAAAGCATTTTCTAATTTCCGGCTTAAAAATCCCACGATAAATACAATGCTTAAAAAAAGCATCATTGAAAGAACTTGCAATAAATTTTCCCATCCGTAAGCAATAAGGGAATCGTCACCACTAGCAAACATTATAAGACCCCAGTTGTTATTTATATTTACACTGTAGAATTTAATTATAATAACTTCATCTAACTTTTGTCAGAAATTTGCGCGAAGCGAAAACGCTGTATGAGATAGTATGCAATTTAAGGTTATGCTTCAAACCTGATTCGATGTTTTGGGGTGTAGCGATCGCTGGGTATATTTCTTAAATTGCATCTAGAAACAAACGCTTAAGTAATAGAAATATAAAATGGCGATCGCTATTTACGTTCAACCCCTAAAAATTATCAAATTCCGCCTTAAGCGATATTGTTTTATCTCCATTCACCTTGAACTACAAAAGCAGCCCAGTAATAGGGTGCTTTCCATTCTTGTGTTTTCCACATTTCTAGTTGTGCTGCTCTCATAGCAGCGGCAGGCTTTAAACCTTTGGAGAGCATTTGTTGATAGAATTTCGTCATTAGGCTAGCTGTTGCCGCATCATTGACGCTCCATAAACTTACAGCTACTCGCGCCGCCCCTGCATACATAAAACCGCGCGTTAATCCAATTAATCCTTCTCCTTTGACATCTTTACCCAGCCCGGTTTGACAAGCACTAAGAACGACGAGTTCTACTGGCAAATTGAGGTTGAAAATGTCGTTTAGACGCAAAAAGCCGTCAGTATCTACGCCTTTTTCATCTACTAGAGACAGCACTACTCCAGATAACTCTGGATTCACGTTGTCGATCAGCCCGTGAGTGGCAAAATGGATCGTGCGATACTGCGCTAAGTCGGGTCTAGTTGCTGTTGTACGGTTTGCAGTAAAATCGAATGCTTGCTGGCGCTCATTTGCAGGCACGAGGGCGAGAATTTGTAAGGAGGGTGTTTCCGAGGTTTCGGCTAATATTATTTAAGGTGTCGATTGATTCGGAAGTAGGGTTATGCACACAATAGACACGGAAGAGTTGCTCAGAAGGTATGCTGCCGGAGAACGAAACTTTGCTGGGGCTAAGTTGGGAGGGGACGACTTGGATGGTGTTGACTTGAGTGGTGCCGACTTGAGTGATACCAGGTTGGAAGAGTACTATCTGGGTCGTGCCATCTTGAGAGGAGTTAATTTCCGTAACGCTAGGTTGACTGATTCTTGTTTGAACGCTGCCGATCTCAGTGGAGCATTTTTCAATGGAGCTGACTTGCGTTATACCCAACTCAGCGCTGCCAATCTGACTGATGCCGACTTGCGCGGGGCGAGATTTCATGAAACCAGCTTCGATAGGGCTAATCTCACCAGGGCTAACTTGAGTAGTGTTGACTTGGGAAGATCCAGTCTGCGAGAAGCTAACTTGACTGGAGCTAATTTGGAAGGAGCTAATCTCCACCAAGTTGTTTTCCAAAATACCATCATGCCAGATGGCAGTATTCGGAACAGTTAGAGCCGATCTCAAGGATGAATAAGGTTCACCTACATTCGTGGCGCTTCTCCTGCTTCCTCTACTATTTTGATGTTAGATGTGCGATCGCCCTCTTAGCTGGGGAATTTTAATAATAGATGGATCGAGCGATCGCGCTATCTTGCCTGTCAGCTATTCACCCACCTAGCTTAATCACAAGCTTGCCAGAGCAGACCCAGCAAATTGGCAGAAGTTGCGACGAGAGATGCGGGACATGGCTATTATATTGGTGATGCTTGTAAAGTAGTATCTACCTTACCCGCATATTTTTATAAAAGAGTAATTTGTATCAATATTTGTAACATCTATAATGTTTAACCCCTTTTGAAAACAAAAAGGTCAGAGTGAAAAGAAGTTTGCTTCGCCTCTGACCTTAATAAATTAATTGTTAGAGTTTAACAGTATTTCTCTCGTTCCCAGGCTAGAGCCTGGGAACGCCTTACGAGAGGCTCTGCCTCTCGGACTAGACGCAGAGCGTGGGAACGAAAAGAAGTTTTTCAGTCCGTTTTAACTGAGATCTTGCACCAGTATCAATAAGAGGCAGAGCCTCTTGATCTGGTTCCCAGGTTCAACCTGGGAACGAGGGTACAAGGGTTGGGAGGGCGGCTGCTGCCTCCCAGTACCAAAAACTAAATGATAATGATTCAAGATGTCAGTTTTAACAGACTTAGCTATTAGCCAGAAAATTTATTTTCTGGCAGTTCTACAATTAAGCGATCGTAACATCAGGCGACAAATAAACATCCTGAATGGTGTGAAATAGCTTCACTCCCTCCTCAAAAGGACGCTGAAATGTCTTGCGACCAGAAATTAATCCACAGCCACCAGCCCGCTTATTAATTACCGCCGTGCGAACTGCTTCAGCAAAATCACTCTTTCCAGAAGCGCCACCGGAATTAATCAACCCAGCGCGACCAGAATAGCAATTTAATACCTGGTAGCGGGTGAGGTCAATTGGGTGGTCTGTAGTCAAATCTGAATAAACCCGCTTGTCGGTTTTGCCATAGCTTTTACCAGTCGCTTTAGCAACAGCTTCATAGCCATTATTGCACTCAGGTAACTTCTGTTTAATAATGTCAGCTTCAATGGTGACACCCAAGTGATTTGCCTGCCCTGTGAGGTCAGCCGCAACGTGGTAATCTGTATCTTGTTTGAAAGCGCTGTTACGGAGATAGCACCAGAGAATAGTTGCCATACCAAGTTCGTGGGCGCGGGCAAAAGCTTTACTTACTTCTTGAATTTGCCTTGTTGATTCTGGCGAACCAAAGTAAATTGTTGCCCCCACAGCAACAGCTCCCAAGTTCCAAGCTTGTTCGACAGAAGCGAACATTATTTGGTCAAATTGGTTGGGGTAGGTGAGTAGTTCGTTGTGGTTAATTTTGAGAATGAAAGGAATTTTGTGGGCATATTTCCGCGAAACAATGCCCAAAACGCCCAAAGTTGTGGCAACTGCATTGCAACCAGCTTCAAGGGCTAGTTTGACAATATTTTCTGGATCAAAATACATCGGGTTGGGCGCAAAAGAAGCAGCAGCAGAGTGTTCAATTCCCTGGTCTACTGGCAGGATAGACAAATAACCCGTATTGGCTAAACGTCCGCTGGAATAAAGCTGCTGGAGGCTGCGTAAAACTTGGGGAGAGCGATCGCTCGCCGCAAAAATTCTCTCTATAAAATCTGGCCCCGGCAAATGCAATACATCTTTGGAAACTTTCGCTTTGTAAGTCAGCAAGTCTTGTGCTTCTTCACCAAGCAAAGACTCTAGAGAATTTGGCATCGATAGTGTAGCAGTCATAATAATTTTGGATTTTGGATTTTGGATTTTGGATTTTGGATTTTGGTCTGCGTTATACTAAACCACTTAACAGATAGGGTAACGCTTCAAGTTTCTACTTGTTCTTTAGCTGGAAATCCGTGCTGTTCTCTTCCCGGTGCGCCGTCATACTTTTTCGATGTTTTGTATAGTTCATAACGACCATCGGCAGCATAAGTCGCGTATTTTATACGCACAGCTTGCATCTCCTCTGCATTCATTGGCGTGAAGCCACGCGCAATATTTAGATTCTGTTGCAGCACTTGCATAGAATCAATACCGCTGACTGTTGTGGAAACAGGAAGGCTCATCGCATAACGCAGTGCTTCTTGTACTGTAACAACGCCTGCTTTAATTGGTTCGCCACTACCACCCAGACTCTTCATACCAATTACGCCGATACCGCGCTTGGTGAGTTCCGGCAATACTAATTTTTCAAAGCTACGAAAAGTGGAATCAAAACAATTTAAAGGCATTTGCACAGCATCAAACGGGTAATCGTATGAAAGCATTTTTAGATGAATTGCGGGGTCTTTGTGACCTGTAAATCCAACGAATCGGACTTTACCCGCACGCTTGGCTTCTTCTAAAGCTTCGATAACTCCGCCTTTAGCAAAATGCTTTTCCGGGTCGTTATCGTAGACGACTTCGTGAACTTGCCACAAGTCGATACGATCTGTTTTCAGGCGCCGTAATGATTGTTCTAGCTGCTGCATGGCTACTTTGCGATCGCGCCCGTGCGTGCAAACTTTTGTCATTAAAAATGCTTTGTCTCGCCGCCCTTGCAGTGCTTTACCCATGCGTTCTTCACTGACGCCATTGTTATATTCCCAGGCGTTATCGAAAAAGTTAATTCCTGCATCCATCGCCTCTTGAATTATGCGGATGCTTTCTTGTTCGTCTTTCTGAGACCCTATATGAAATCCCCCTAATGTCAGCGCCGAAACTTCAACCCCAGTACGTCCAAGTTTTCGACGCGGTATTTCACCATCTTTGAGTGCAATTTTCTCTATTGTTGGTGATACATTTGGTTCGGTGGCATTGACGTGTCGATCTGCGTTTAGCAATATCCAGTCAGCGATCGCTGCTCCTGCGCCGATGACGCCCAGTTTTTTGAGGAATTCCCGACGCTTAAAGTCTAAAAACGAGCGATTCTTGTCTGATGCGTCATCGCGTCCATCTGGCATTGACTTCTCCTACTTATCTCAGCCCTGCCCTCTCACAATTAGCCATTTTTTGCCTTAGTTTCCCCCATCTTTAGATAGGTTCTATCAATTTTTGATGTTTGATTTTGGATTATTAGGCTAATCATTCCTCCCTAAGCGTTGCTTTTGTGTATGTTCCATCCTCAATCATTAAGTAGTTTCAAATAATTTTGAGGTATATCTAGCTATGGTCTTCCAATACACTGGCGCACTCGTCACCTTGGCGGCTGTTGATATTGAAAAAGTGGTGAGTTTTTATACTCAACTGCTAAGTCAAGAACCATCAATCTGGATCCCAAATGTTTATGCTGAATTTCAACTTCCCGGCGTGAAATTAGGAATTTTTAGGCCAAAAGAAACCCATCGGCAAGAGTTTGAAAACTCTCACCCAGCTAAAGGTAGTATGAGTTTGTGTCTGGAAGTAAGCGACTTGGAAGGAGCGATCGCTCACCTTACTACCTTGGGATACCCACCCCCAGGAAAAATTCTCACAGCATCGCACGGTAGAGAAATCTATGCCTGCGATCCTGCTGGCAATCGCTTGATTCTTCATCAAACATAGTTAGTTTAGATTTTGATTAATCTAAACTACAAAATCTTAATACTCTAAAAGCGTTCTTATTTAAGGTAAGGAGTTAATTCAGCAAAACCACAAAAGCTATAAATTAACAACAGCAAAGCAAGTACTTTCATCATGGGCGGAGCGTGCAAGGGCGTTACTGTAGCCTGCACCCACATTGACATAGCTGCCCCGATCGCGTAGCTGCAACTAAGCACCAAATATGGCCACTCTTTTGTTACTTCCCATCTTCCCAGCAAAATCATTGCTAACACCGTCAGCAGCAAATCGATAAACCAAGCGGGATTATATAAAACCGAAAAAAATAACGTGCGCCACCAAAATTGCACAGTTCTCATAGTTGGTCTTTAGTTGTTAGATTGGCTATTTAAATTAACACATTCGCAGGGCAAGATCTAAGATTAGGATAATTCAGAACAACTATCGAAATCTACCCATCCCTGGGAGTATCTGTAGGCTGGGTATCTGGCGATCGCTGTTGGTTGTGCTGCTGCAAGTATGCGATGACTTCGCTTGTTTCAACTTGGGGAAAGCTGGCATAAAAACGGCTGACACTGAGAAACGGATTAGGCGTTCCCAGGATAATAACGCGATCGCACCATTGCTGTAGCCAATCGCTCAATCCTTGCGGCGCGACGGGGGCACAAATCCAGATTAATGCTGGCTGTTGCGCCCTCAAAGCTTTCGCGGCTGCGGCTATTGTCATCCCTGTAGCAATGCCATCGTCCACTAAGATAGCGATCGCGCCTTTGGGGCTAATCGAAGGGCAACTGGGGGAAAGCTTATCCTGTAAAGCTTGCGCTTTCTTCAGCGCATTAGCAAGCACCACCTCGCGCTGACTTTTCTTCTGTTTACGCAATGGCGCAGGCTCAAACCAAAGTACGTGACCATCTGATGTGACAGCACCGATAGCCAGTTCTGGGTTGTCTGGTTGGGTAATTTTTTTTGCCGCTAAAATATCCAAAGGGCAATCCAGACAGCGTGCTACTGGTACGGCAACAGGGATACCGCCTCGTGGCAACGCATAAACAATAGGAGAAGCAGAAACACCACCCGCATACAGGGCGGCAAGTTCGGCTTTGATGGAAATCGCCAGATGCTCCCCAGCATCGACGCGATCGCTAAACATCGGGGTAGATGACATAGCTCCCTCCAACACTAGGCAGCACCATTGCCTCTATAATGGCTGATTTTCGCCTTAACTGGCTTGATAGGATCTAACAAAGACGGCATCAGATTGTTCATAACCTGTCAACCTACATCTTGCCGCCTTTCAATCTTGGGCAATGAACTATGAACAATGAACAACGAACAACAAAGTTATATTTATGTCCAACGAAGACCAACTCAGCCTTTTTGACATCTCAGCCAACAGCGCATCTACACCACCCGCGACTGTATCAGAACTAATTCCCACAAGTGCCAAAATCCCCATTCCTCCCGGCACTTATCAAACCATGACTCAGATGGCTGAACATTGCAACCAGTGTCAACGCTGTGGTCTGGGAAAAACCCGCACTCACGCTGTCGTCGGACGCGGCAACCTGCAAGCGCCAATTATGATTGTGGGAGAAGCGCCCGGTCAAAATGAAGATGAGACAGGGCTACCCTTTGTAGGCAAAGCTGGGCAGTTGCTAGAAAAAATTCTCGCCTCTGTCAAGCTAGATCTTGAAAAAGATATCTATATCGCCAATGTAAATAAGTGCCGCCCACCCAGTAACCGCGTCCCCACAACCGAAGAAATCGCCGCTTGCAGACCCTACCTGTTAGAACAAATTCGCATGGTAGACCCCAAAATTATTCTCTTGACAGGCGCAACAGCAGTCAAAGGCTTAACCAACGATAAGCGGGGAATTACTAAAATTCGCGGCACTTGGATTGAGTGGGAAGGACGTTTGTGTATGCCAATTCTTCACCCAGCTTATCTGCTTCGCAACCCTGGACGGGAACAAGGCAGCCCCAAATGGTTGATGTGGCAGGATATTCAAGCTGTTCGTGCCAAATTTGATGAAATTTGCAACGCTGGGTAAGAAAGAAAATCTATTTTTCTTCTGAAGCTAAGGGGAGGATGGCAACTTTAAGAACTTCTAGGTGTTGAAGCAGTTGGCAAAGGTCGAATCCTCCCCGCACGGCAATCATCCAACCAAGTGCGAACCGCCTGACCAAGAACCGCGTTACTCGTCTCTCGCGGCGGTGAGGGAGGGCTTCCAGGCGGATAGGAACTGAATCGAGAATATGCCATCGCCAGCCTCCAGCCGCTGGGTGTCTGAACTAGAAACAGCCAGTGGAATTGCTGCAATTGTACAGGCTGGTCAGCAAATGTGTACTGCCGCTCTAAGGTAGTCAGGAATACCTGATCTGGCTCTTTTGGTTCGCTTCCTGGTTCAGGTGGGGTATATATTCCAGGGCCGAGGTTCAGCGGGTTAAAGTCTGCGCGTCCGGCGACTATAACATAGTTAGGGACGTGGGCTGTTTTGCCTCGTGGAAGTCTGGTTCTTACCTGGGGTCGAGAGCGTTGATAGATGCGATTTGCATAGCTTGGCAAGTCTCTTACGAGTAAGGCGGTTAAGCTTTCCACATCAGCCGGACACTGGCGAGGTTGAGGTTGGGTGTTATTTCTTGTCCGTTGTCTGTTGTCTTTTTGGGCTTTATTAGTTGCTAGTGGCTGGGGAACAGCGATCGCTGATAGTTGCCCTATTGTTAGCTGCAACCCTATCCACACAGCGCCCGCGATCGCTGGTATGCATTTCAAGTTGCTACCTCTTGGCAAATTCGTTCCCAAGCAGCTGATGGATCTTTAGCTGTTGTGATGGGACGCCCAATAACTAAATAATCTGCCCCTGCTTTGAAGGCTTGCGCTGGTGTGAGCGATCGCCTCTGATCTCCCGCTTCTGCCCAACTCGGTCTCACTCCAGGACACACTAGCAGAAGGTCTTCTCCACAAGTCTGTCGCAGTTGTTCCACTTCTTGGGGCGAGCAAACTGCTCCATCTAACCCGGCATTTTTAGCTAAAAGCGCCATTTGTAGGGCATATTCTGGTAATTCCAGAGGAATTTTTAAATCAAAAGCCAAATCCCGCGACGATAGACTTGTTAGTAGTGTAATTGCGATTAATTTTGGCGGTGCAACGCCCGAAGCTTCTGCGCCTTCTTGTACCGCTAATTTAGCTGCTTTTAGCGCCGCGCTTCCTGCTGTGGCGTGGATGGTGAGCAAGTCCACTCCGTAACCAGCAGCCTGGCGACAAGCACCCGCGACGGTGTTGGGGATGTCGTGAAACTTCAAATCGAGAAATATTCGCTTGTCCCTGTTTTTGAGAACCGTGAGAATTTCAGAACCAGTACTGACAAATAACTCTAGTCCGACTTTCCAGAATGTTATCTGAGGCAATTGGTCGATGAGAGCGATCGCTGCCTTGATGTTCGGCACATCCAGAGGGACAATAATGCGATCTGTTAGTGACAAGTTATTTGTTTTCACGAGCCTATAGGCGCTGGAGGATATACTTATCCTAATTTTTAGCTCAACTCAACCCACCAGGCGAACAAATCGCTTTTTACCCACACTCAACGTGCGTCCTGCTAGTTGTTCGAGGGAGTCGAAGGCGAGATCGACTTGATCGATGCGATCGCCATCTAATTTAACTGCTTTGCCTTGAATCTCTCGCCGTGCTTCCCCATTACTTTTACACAGGCCGCTGGCACTGATAATGTAGGACAATTTAACCGGAAATTGCACCTGCGAGAGGGAAAATTCGGGTATTCCTGTTTCCGTATCTCCCGACCTCGCTTTATCGGCTGCTTCTTTGCCGTGATACTGCCTGACAATATCGTGCGCGAGAAGTTGCTGGCGATCGCGCGGTGCTGAGGGTAGTTCGTCGAGGGGCAAATTTGTCAGCAGTTCAAAATACTGCTCCAACAAATTATCTTGAACCTTTTCTAGCTTCTGATACATCGGAGTCGCGTGTTCCGATACTCCCACATAATTGTTTAGCGACTTTGACATCTTCTGCACGCCATCCGTACCGATCAAAATCGGTAGCAGCAAGCCGAACTGGGGCTGCTTGCCAAAATGCCGCTGCAAGTCTCTGCCAACAGCTATGTTAAATTTCTGGTCTGTACCGCCCAACTCCACATCTGCTGCTACTGCCACAGAATCATAACCCTGCATTAACGGGTAGAGGAACTCGTGCAGAAAAATTGGGTTTTCTTTTTGGTAGCGATCGAAGAACCCTTCTTTAGCTAGCATCTGCCCCACTGTCATTGTGGAGAGTAACTCTAGAATTTCTGCCAAATCCAGCGAGGATAGCCACTCGGAGTTATAGCGAATTTCCAGGCGTCCGGGTGTATCAAAATCTAGTATTGGACGCACTTGGTTAATGTACGTCTGAGCATTTTGCGCTACTTCTGCCGGAGTTAGTTGACGGCGCACCTCAGATTTACCAGTTGGGTCGCCAATTCGTGCGGTAAAGTCACCAATGATTAGGACGGCGGTATGACCAGCATCCTGAAAAGCTCGCAGCTTGCGGACAGGTATGCTGTGACCCAAGTGGATATCTGAGCCTGTGGGGTCGATGCCTAACTTAACCCGTAAAGGTCGGTCAGTTTGGGCTAGCCGAGCCGCCAAATTCTCGCTCGCGTCTTTAGAGTTTGGCTGGTTGGGAAAAATTTCCCACGCACCCCGGTATAGCCAAGCGAGGTTTTCTGGCGTTCCTTCGCTTTGAGCGAGGACAGGCTTTGAGGATTCACTAGCGGTCATATCTTGGGAAAAATAACTGTTTGTGTTATGCGATCGCTTACTTGCGAGTAGTATGCCAATGTAAGGGGGGCACGACTATTTTGACAATCTTACTCTCAAAATTCATGTAGCAGGGAATCGTCAAGCGAGTGACTAAGCGTGTTAATCTTTCCTGAATTAGGGCTGGGCTTTAAGTATTTAAGATTCAGCAGCAGCAGGAGCGATTACGCTATCCAAAGCCTATGGAAGGGCGCTATCTTTAATACAAGGTTTAGCAACGGTGACAGCCAAGCCCTTTAGTGCTATAGGTTTGCTCCGGCGATCGCGCGGCGTTGCGACCTGAGTTAGACTCTAACATAATCTTGTCTGTACTTTTTTTAGCATCTCCATCAAGGAATATGGTTCCATACTCATTTATAATTTGCAAAAATTACCATAATCGATGCTTAATCTACAGACTTTAATTTGTCGGTGTAATTATGATGATTCGGTAGTGTATCAGTTTCCTAGTAGGTCTGGCCATTCTCCCACAGTCGATGGGGGAAAAAAGGTCTGCGCGATCGCGGCTCTACCTACGAATATCTGCAATCCTAATAAAGAGTCCTGACCCGTTTGCCTAATCTCCCATACGCTTTTTAGTGAGGAAGTGAATCGTCGTGTCGTCTAGCACAATTGACCAAAAACAACCGCAAGAGCCATCACCACCGATTTTTAAGTTTGCACAAGGAGTTGGCAAGGTAACGGGCGGAACCCTCCTTGGCATCACCATGCTAACCAGTTCGGTCATTGCTGGTGGCCTAGTAGGTTTAGCGATTAGCTTCCGCAACCTACCTGACGTGCGCGTTCTCCGCACTTACGCCCCGACCGAAACTACTTACATCTACGACATCAAGGGTAAACAACTCGCCAGCATTCACGGCGAAGCCAATCGCGAAGTTGTACCCCTTAACAAAATTTCTCCTAACTTAAAGCGGGCTGTTCTCGCGATTGAAGATAGCCACTTTTATCTCCACCACGGTATCAACCCTAACAGCGTTGCTAGGGCACTTAGAGCCAACTGGGAGAAAGGCTCGGTTGTGGAAGGCGGCTCGACGATCACCATGCAGTTGGTGAAAAATCTCTTTCTCTCACAGAAGCGTGCGGTTAGCCGTAAAGTGGCAGAGTCCGTTCTGGCTATCCGTTTAGAGCAAATTTTTAGCAAAAACCAAATTTTGGAGATGTACCTCAATCAGGTGTATTGGGGTCACAACAACTATGGTGTCCAAACAGCATCCCAAAGCTATTTTGGCAAAAAAGCCTCAGAGCTAACTTTGGGCGAAGCTGCGATGATGGCGGGGATGATTCAAGCTCCCGAAGAATACAGTCCTTTTGTCAACTATAAAATTGCCAAACAACGACAAGCACTGGTTCTAAGCCGGATGCGCGAGGTGGGATGGATCACCCCCCAAGATGAAGCCGCTGCTCTCAAGCAAACCATTAAACGCGCCGAGCGAACCTCTTGGAAGAGCAGCGAACTGCCTTACATCACTGACGCTGTTCTTGCTGAGTTAAATAAGCGCTTTGGTGCAGACATTGTACAAAAAGGGGGGATGCGAGTCCAAACTACCATCGACGCTACATTCCAACAGATGGCGGAAAGGAAAGTGTCTCGTTGGCACAATCGGCTCGAAAGCTATGGAGTTTATAACAACGAAATTGCTCTAGTAGCAGTCGATCCTAGAACACATTTTGTTAAAGCAATGGTCGGCGGCGTCAATCGCAAAAAGAGTCAGTTCAATCGTGCAACTCAATCCCGCCGCCAGCCCGGATCTGCTTTTAAGCCGTTTGTCTTCTACACAGCTTTTGCCAGTGGCAAATATACGCCCAATTCGTGGGTTTACGATGGCCCGATTAGCTATCGCGATGGTGGCGGCTATTACTCTCCTAGAAACTATGGCGGCGGTTACTCTGGTGGTATGAGCATCCGCGAGGCTTTGCGCGTATCGCAAAATGTTCCAGCTGTTATTATAGGACGGAAAGTTGGCCTGGATAAGGTAATTGCAACTCTAAGAACCATTGGCTTTGAAAGTCCTATTGAACCTGTAGTTTCCTTACCTCTTGGGGCTGTTGGCGTAACACCTCTGGAAATGGCTGGCGGTTATGCCGCTTTTGCGAGTAATGGCTGGTATTCGCCCACAACGTTTATTGCGCGAGTCACTGATAGTAGTGGCAACGTGTTGCTTGATAATACGCCCAAACCAAAGCTAGTTCTCGATCCTTGGGCCGCTGCTTCGGTTACCAGCACCCTACAGGGGGTAGTTACTAGCGGTACTGGTAAAAACGCGCAGATAGGCCGTCCGGCAGCTGGCAAGACTGGTACGACATCCTCCGAAAAAGATGTTTGGTTTGTGGGTTATGTACCGCAGCTATCAACTGCTGTTTGGATTGGGAAAGATAATAACCGCAGCTTAGGAGGTGGTATAACGGGTGGTGTATATGCCGCTCCCATCTGGCGAGATTTCATGGCAACAGCGTTAAAGGGTACGCCTGTCGAATACTTCCCCTCGCCTTCAAAATTTGAAAGACCCTAAATGATTTTGGATTTTGCGGAGGTCGGAGTTTCTCCGCCTCCGATGATTTTATTTTTAAATCTAAAATCCAAAATACTTAGTATTACTTTTCCAATTCAGATTTCATCCGCTCTAAGGTCATATTCATCTGGTCAAACATTTGCGTGGGGGTAATGCCAAATTGACCCAGTTGGGTATTGAGTTGCTGCACAGTCATCTGGGCCATGAAGTCATCTGATAGCTCAAATCTTTTCATAAAAATTCGATATCGATCCATCATGGCTTCCATCTGCTCTATAAAAATCTTTTTTCCTTCAAGATCAAACTTGCCATAGCTGCTGCCCAGTTTGAGCAGGGATTGATAGTCTTCAAACAGCTGTTTGGCTTCTTGCTGAACAATTTCTGAATCAAAAAATCCCATTGCCTTCCCACCTTGCCATCAACAGAATCGCTCACCCGGATGGGTAGTTTGATTGGTTTAAATATAATTTTAGTTCAGGCAGTAAGGTTGCATTCGATTCGGTTTAATTCGGTTTTCCGTATAATTTGCTATGGTGCTAAGGCAAAGCTGTTCCAATCCTGCCTCGCTAAGGCTACTCTCCCGCCCAAAGCGTGCAATGTAGGTGATGTCTTGCTAGAAAAGAAGACCCTAATAGGTCGCACTAAGGAAAAATTAATTTTTCCTTGTAATTAACTGTCCTGGGCTAGCGCCATAGTTGCTTTAGCAGCTTTCAGTTAAGTTAGATACAGTAAAAATATAAGTGATAGGCAGCTCTCTACCACTTATTTTTAAAGATAAAAATGAAATAAATTAGACACGCATCCTACTTGCTCCCCTCCTTCACCCAACAGCGCGATCGCGCCTGTAGGAGCTACAAAGAAGTGGGGAAATTGCTATAAAATTTGTGCGGACAGTGGTCAAAAACTCTATTAGGGATTGAAATATAACATAGAGCCTTTTACCCGACGCCGCGATCGCCGCCCATGTTCACTAAGCCAAAAAGTCGAAAATTTGCCGCAATTCTGGCATTCACTGGGACTGTAATCCCTATTTCGGGACTACACAAATTTTATCTGGGTCAGCCGATGTGGGGTCTTGTCTATTTACTCCTGTCTTGGACTCCCATCCCCCACGTTGCTAGTGCTATTGAGGCGGTTTGGTACTTAGCACAAGATGAGTTGGACTTTGAGCGCAATTTTAATCTAGGCGAGGACTCGTCCCCAAAGAACAGCCGCCAGAACAACCCGGGAATTGACCCCTCAGAGGTAAGCGCGATCGCCGATGCTTTACGCCAGCTCGATAGTCTCCGCCAAGATGGGTTAATCTCAGAATATGAATTTGAACAAAAGCGCCGTCAATGGCTCGATCGCATAGCCTGAGTTGGAGACTGGTAGACGCGATGAATTGGCGTCTTTACAAAGATTGGGGACTATGGCACTTTTTAGCTGGCTGCACAAGACACCGTTTAACCCGAACTTACACACCGTCCGCAACCGGATTTTGAACGACCCATATTATCGGCTGCAATCGTCAGAGGAAATTGCGATCGCTGCTGAATTGGGTATGAAAATTGATGTCAATCAAGCTACTGTCGATGATTGGCTGAGACTACCTGGTCTATCCATTCATCAGGCGCGATCGCTCTCTTCCCTCTCCCACTCAGGCGTACAATTTTTATGTTTAGAAGATATTGCCGCAGCACTGAGTATGCCCATTGCTAGGCTAAAACCCCTAGAACCTCTGCTCAGATTTTATTACTACGACACCGAAAGTATATACAACGTCCCTAGAATAAATCCCAACACTGCATCTTTCGAGGAACTTACAAAAATTCCCCATGTTGACATTCATCTAGCCAAAGCAGTAGTGCAAAACCGTCTTGCTGCGGGGAATTATCGCAACTTAGTTGATTTCCAGCAACGTTTATCGCTTCCTGGTAAGTTAACTGCCCAGTTAATGCACTATCTACAGTTCTAGAAAACAAGCACTGGGCGATTTCTTCTCAAGTTAAACCGGACTAATGCGATTACTCGGCCAAAAGCGGAAGAAAGCGTGACCGATTACATTGCGCTTGGGCAAAAAGCCCCATACATGAGAGTCATTGCTATTATTGCGATTATCTCCCATGACAAACAGCTGGCCTTTAGGCACAATCTGCGGCCCCCACTGATAATCGGGGGGTTCGGCGATGTATTCTTCCTTCAGCGGCTCGTCATTTATATAAACTTTCCCTTTTTCAACCTTAATTTCATTACCCTCAACACCGATAACGCGCTTAATAAAAGCTTGGTCTTTGGCGTAGCCCTGAATTTGTAGTTGCTTGGGCGGGTCAAAGACAACAATTTCGCCTGTTTGCGGTGCGCGGAAGCGGTAAGAGATTTTTTCTACAACCAAGCGATCGCCTAGTTCTAACGTTGGTAGCATCGACTCAGAGGGAATAAATCGAGGCTCTGCTACAAAAGTCCGAATAAAAAGCGCCAAACATAGCGCTATCAATAAAATTTGTAAATTTTCACCCACGCGCCACCCTAGAGGCAACTTGTCGGGAGTTTTAACACTATTGTTGGATGCAGTTACAGCCGTTTGCGCCGATACTTTAGCCTCGTCAGCTAAACTAGGACTGTTGGGATTAACGCTACTTTGTGCAGAAGCATCTCCTTTAGCTGGATTTGACGAATTAGCAAATCCTAGAGGCTCGTTGGCTGCTGCTAAATCCTTTTGCTCAGATGCCATAGAATGTAATTTTTGCTGAAGTCTTACGATAGCACGCGCTCTCCGGATTAGATCCTATTGTCAGTGCTAGCTTAGGAATAAAGACTCGTTATTTTGTTGGCCGTGCTACTTATTTTACGTCCTGCTGTACTTACTGGCCTAATCGGTTCCCTGGCAATATCTTTAACATCCTGCGCCAATACTCCAACTGGTGAAGCGCTTCAGCGACTGGTGGCGGCAGATCCGGCTCTAAAAGACGGTTCCGGTAGTTTTGGTACTCCGTCTCCAAGCAATTCTCCCCAGCCCAACGCAGTTAAAATCCCAGCAGATTTTCCCAGTGACATTCCCATCTATCCAGAGGCTCAACTGCAATCTGCTCAAAGCGGGGAGGCGAGGTGGACTACCGCTGACCCCAGCAATTTAGTTCAGAACTTTTATCAAAAGGTGTTTCAATCTAACAATTGGGAAATTGTCAACCAGCCAGCCGAAACTGCCGGGAGTAATGCACCGACAAATACTTTAGTGGCTCGTAAGAATAACTTGCGGGTGACGGTATCTATTCAAACTGGCTTAGTTCCCGACGCTACAGCTACAGGTACGACCCAGTTGGCCATTCAGTATAACCGCGACAGTGGAGAAAGCGCTCGCGCTCCCGATTTGGCCCGCCCAAGCGTCTTTCCTTCGCCAACCAATACTCAAAGTCCTGCGCTCCCTACTGCTAGCGAACCTACCACATCACCAACTTCTTCGGCTGGCACATCAGCATTCACTGATATCAATAAAGCACCCCAAGAATTGCGTCCATACATCGCAGACTTGGCAGCATTAGGTGTACTGAATATCAACGCAACTGGTTCTAAGAGTAACTCAGCCACTAGCGCCGTTCTGTTTGAGCCTAATAAACCTATCAGCCGTCGCGAATATGCCCGTTGGCTGGTTGCAGCTAATAATCAAATTCATGCCAATAATCCAGGCAAACTAATTCGTTTGGCATCAGCAACAAGTCAACCTGCTTTCCAAGATGTACCCCGCACAGACCCAGATTTTGCAGCCATTCAAGGATTGGCAGAAGCTGGGTTAATTCCCAGTCCGCTAACTGGGGATGCGATCGCTGTTTTATTTCGTCCCGGCAATCAACTGACGAGAGAAAATTTGATTTTGTGGAAAGTGCCTCTCGATACTCGCCAGAATTTGCCCAATGCTTCAGTTGATGCAGTTAAGCAAACTTGGGGATTCCAGGACGCTGGCAAGATTGAACCAAAAGCGTTGCGGGCAGTTTTGGTGGATTTCCAGAATGCGGAATCCTCCAATATCCGGCGTTTGTTGGGGTATACGACGCTTTTTCAGCCAAAGAAACCCGTGACAAGGGCTGAGGCGGCGGCGGTGTTGTGGTACTTTGGCTCGCAGGGTGAAGGGGTATCGGCAAAAGAAGCTTTGCAGTTACAGCGTCAACCCAGTCAGCCTTCACCTACGCCGGAAGTGACGCCCTCACCTTCTCCTAGTCAATAGGGAAATTAGTGAATTGCGAGATTCCGGTTTTGGAAATTGCCCACACGGTCTAAGTCTGTGGCTATAAAAACGAAGTCACGATGGGACTCAATTCAGCCTGCCTCCGCAGGCTTTGTTTGTTTAGCCGCAATTACCAAAACCGCTAGGTATCTTTGTAAAAGTGCTATAACACTAGCAAAAGAGCCAAAGAATATTAGCTGAATTTTGCTTAATGTAATTCCCAGGTTAGAGCTAAGGAACCAGAATAAACTTCCTTTAGAGATAAACTTTTGTAAGAGTCTCCTTGTAAATTGGCAGGTGAATAACTAGAAGCAATTTCCTAAGTATTTTCACTGCCTTAAAACCACGATGTTATCCACGCAAGTTTTTTCTAGAGTACGTTCGGCATTTGTTCTGAGTGCGTTACCTGTCACCTTGATTGCTGTTCTGCCAACACAAGCACTAGCAGCAAATTTGAAGTTCGATGAGCTTTATGTTTTTGGTGACAGCCTCTCCGATCCTGGTAATGTTCGCGACAAAACGTTAGGGTTTTTTCCCCAAAGCCCTCCCTACTATCAAGGACGTTTTTCCAATGGCCCTATCTGGGTGGAAGAACTGGGAAATAAATTAGGATTAACCCCCACTCGCTACACTCAAGGGTTTCCTGGTAATAGCCCTAGCGACGGCGTTAATTTCGCTTTCGGCGGTGCTACGACGGGAAGTAATAATGTTGCCAATCTTCCTTTCCTTCCTCTCCCAGGATTGCAAACAGAAATCGATTACTTTAAAAATGGCCTTGCAACAAGCGGTAAGTCCGCTAACCCTGATGCGCTATATGTTGTGTGGGCAGGTGGCAACGATTATTTGCTTGGTGGGGCAACAAATCCTACCCAACCAGTGGTTAATTTAGCGACAGCATTAACTTCGCTTTTTAGCCTCGGCGCTCGAAATTTCTTAGTACCTAATTTGCCAGATTTAGGAAATACGCCTGTAGGTCTTAGTCGCGGTAGCGATGTTTCTAATGGTTTAAACCAATTATCAGTTGGGCATAATGCTGGTTTGGCTCAGACTGTCAACAATTTGAGTCAATCATTGACGGGAATTAATCTTATATCTGTAGATGTTAATTCCTTGTTTGATAGCGCGATCGCTAATCCATCACAATATGGTTTCACTAATGTTACGCAGCCTTGCCTAACCAACTTCCAAAACCCCGTAGATTTTATCTACAACGTATGCGATCGCCCCAATGAATACTTATTCTGGGATGAATTTCATCCTACTACTGCTGGTCACAAGTTAGTCGCCGAAACGGCATATTTAGCCTTAAACTCTAAGTCCGTCCCCGAACCTACTGCTGGCTTGGCGATACTCGCGTTTGGTGCTTTAGGTGCTGTCTCAGGGTTTAAGCAAAAACGCCAAAAAACCAGCCCAGTTAAAAGCCACGCAAAGCTATACTAGGTGGGCAGTGCCCACCCTACGCAGCTCAACTGCTCCCCCTCATGGCTTTATTAGATTACGACGATCTTTTTAAGACTATTGAAGAGTTAGTTTTGCACCATTCCCCCAGCGGTGTTGAATCAGAAATTGACCAACTGTTGATGAGTCGATTTGCTGCTATGGGAGTGGAAGCTTGGATGGATGGGGCGGGGAATGCGATCGCAAAAATTCCCGGTCGGAATAAAGATAGAGCGATCGCCATTACTGCCCATAAAGACGAAATTGGCGCGATTGTCAAAAGTATTAGCGATTTTGGACAACTACAAGTCCGCAAATTAGGCGGCGCTTTTCCTTGGGTCTATGGTGAAGGCGTCGTAGACTTACTTGGCGACAATAAAACCATTAACGGTATTCTCAGCTTTGGTTCGCGCCACGTTTCCCACGAATCTCCCCAAAAATCTCAACAAGGCGATAAAGCTCTAGAGTGGGAAAACGCCTGGGTTGAAACTAAATGCACGTTAGCAGAACTAGAAGAAGCTGGGATTCGACCGGGAACCAGGATGGTTGTAGGCAAGCATCGCAAGCACCCAATCCGGTTAAAAGATTATATTGCTAGTTACACTCTCGACAACAAAGCTTCTGTAGCTATTTTGTTAGCCCTCGCCGAAACTGTGAAAAACCCAGCAGCCGATACTTATCTTGTGGCTTCAGCTAAGGAAGAAGTAGGCGCAATTGGCGCAGTGTACTTTACTCAACGCCAGCGGTTGGATGCTTTGATTGCTTTAGAAATTTGCCCCCTAGCGCCAGAGTATCCAATTGTAGATGGCAGTGCGCCCGTCTTGCTTTCCCAGGATGGCTATGGCATCTACGATGAAGATCTCAATGGGGAGATACGGCAGGTAGCGGATAAGCTTAATATTCCCATCCAGCTAGCGGCGATCGCTGGTTTTGGCAGCGATGCCTCGATTGCGATGAAATTTGGTCATGTTGGTCGTGCGGCTTGTTTGTCTTTTCCTACGCAGAACACTCATGGCTACGAGATTGCTCATCTAGGAGCGATTGCTCACTGCGCCGAAATCCTCCGCGCCTACTGCGAACTGGGGAATGGGGATTGAGTTCTGAGTTTTGAGTTTTGAGTTTTGAGTTTAAGCTCCCTTTCCTCAGACTCCGAGACGCGATAAATGGGCGCCTCTACAAGGAATGGGGACTCCAGACTCTGGACGCCGAATTTACGATTACCAATTCCCCTGAAAATTGATCCCCGCAATTGCCTACAATAAAGCGAGGTAATTGATCTCACGTGAAAATATGCCCAAAACTGTTGCCGACGTTATGAGCCACGACCCCATAGTGGTATCGCCCCAAACGCCTCTCAAGGAGGCTATCCAAATCCTAGCGGAACGACGCATCAGTGGTTTGCCAGTTGTCGATGAACTGGGCAAATTAGTGGGTGTCATTTCCGAAACTGACTTGATGTGGCGGGAAACTGGAGCGACGCCGCCACCATATTTCATGATTCTAGATAGCGTTATTTATCTGGAAAACCCAGGTCGCTACGAACAAGAACTCCACAAGGCTTTGGGGCAAACTGTTGGGGAAGTGATGACATCGGAGGCAATTACCATTAAACCGGATAAACCCTTGCGGGAAGCGGCGAAGTTGATGCATGACAAGAACATCCGTCGCTTGCCAGTCATTGATGCTGCGGGTTTGGTGATTGGGATGCTGACGCGGGGAGATATTGTGCGGGCAATGGCGGCGGAGTAATGCGATCGCTCAGTTTCGCCCATTCGCTATTCTTTGTTAGTTGGAAGAATATCAAACCCCCTTTTGCAACAGCCAGTTTAACCTGCCATATACACTAAATATGTGTGTTTGAGCATTGTTTTCCTCTTTACCTTAAATCAAAATCCAAAATATAAAATCCAACCTTGATATGACCGTTACTCCTGAGTCTGTGAAAGAATTGCTGGATTCTGAGAATTTTGGCGAGCGCTTACGCGGCATTAATCAGTTGCGCCAGTTAGAAAAAGCGATAGCGTTTGAGTTGATCCAGCCTGTTGTTAATGACAGCAACACGAGGGTGAGATATGCTGCTATCAGCCAACTGGATACGTTGGGAGAGCAGGATTTATCTAAAACTTTCACAATTTTGCGCGATCGCCTGCTTAATGACTCAGAACCCGACGTTCAAGCTGCCGCCGCTGATGCCCTTGGTGCGTTGCGGATGACAGATGCTTTTGAAGATATGCAGCGCCTTTACCAAAATTCCCCTGAGTGGCTCGTCCAGTTCAGCATTATTGCCGCTTTGGGAGAAATGGGCGACAGCCGTGCTTTTGAGCTGCTAAAGTCCGCTCTCATTTCTGAAAATCAACTGATACGAACTGCTGCTGTCTCTTCATTTGGGGAACTTGGCGATAGCCGTGCGGTTTCTCTGCTCGTTCCCTATGCAACAGATGAAGATTGGCAAATTCGCTACAGAGTCGTACAGGCGCTTAATCGACTGGGTGGCGATGAGGCACGCAAAGTTATAGAAACTTTGGCTAAAGATGAAGTTGAGCAAGTCGCACAAGAGGCTCAAGCTTCTTTGAAATAAGTCTAACCACTTTTGGCGATCGCATTGCCCCAGAGCATCTACTTGCATCTGGGGCTTTCTGTCAATACTTTCACAGCGCACTACCCACATATTGCCCTCTGCTTACTACTAGCTATCTCTATTGCCTGGATGCTTTGCGATGCTACTACTATTAAAGTAAAGTAAAGTTGTGTAAAGAAATTATTACTTTTCTATTCCTCTCGTACAGAAATATATCCTTCTTGTCCGCACACACTTGAGACTGGAAATATAACATCACGATGCAGCAACGCTTTCCCCAACGAATTTTGGTATCCTTGGCCGCATTTTTCATAGCATTGTCCCTCTGGGCAATTGCTCCCGTCGCCTACGCCTACGACAACCCCAACTTACTGCCTAACGCCCCCACCCCAATCATTGACTTAGCCAAATCCCTTACCGCTACTCAGGAAGAGGCGCTAGCTAAAAACTTAGAAAGCTTTGAAGCAGAAACAGGCTGGAAGCTCAGAGTTTTGACCCAATTTGACCGCACCCCCGGTCGCGCCGTCAGAGACTTTTGGCATCTAGACGATAAAAGCATCTTGCTCGTAGCTGATACACGAGGCGGCAATATTCTTAACTTCAATGTCGGCGATACAATCTATAAAATGATGCCCCGTACCTTCTGGATTGAGTTACAAACTCGGTTCGGCAATATGTACTACGTGCGGGAAAACGGCGAAGACGGAGCCATCCTTGGAGCTTTAGAAACGCTCAAAACCTGTCTGCGCCGGGGAGGTTGCAGCGTTGTACCCGGACTGCCAAAAGAGCAGTGGATTCTCACTCTGATTACTTCTACATTGGGCGGAGTTATCTTTGGCTTTGCCTCCATACCCCGCAAAGAGGGACAGGTTTTTGCTTGGCAGTGGGCTTTAATTTTCTCGCCTCTATGGGGAATTTTGTTTCTTGCCTTCGGTGTTGGCCCAGTTGTCACCCGAACCTCAGAATGGTTGCCTCTATTTCGCAACGTCGCCGGGTTCGCAATTGGTGCCTTGGTGGCTTACCTCTCACCCACATTCACTCAGTCTACAACTTCTGAGACTTAGAGAATTTCGGCTTTTAGATGCCCCCCTCAATAGGGGGGTATGTGTATATTGTGCTACGCTTGCAACGCAAAGAGATTTTCACTTGCAGTTACAATCTCAAATCTAAAATCCTCAGTCTGATAAGCTGAAAGCTGATAGAAGCAATCTTGGAAAAGATATAAGCTTCGCTCTTTGCAGCCCCATAGCGTATAAAAAGCCCACTTACGATGGAATGGCACGTAACAGATGCCCAAAGTTTGGCAATTATCGATCGAGAAATTGGCGACCACGCATTCTCTCCAGCAGAATACGAAATTGTGCGACGGGTTATCTACGCCACAGCTGATTTTGAATATAAGTCTTTAATTCGTTTTTCTGAACGTGCCTTACAAGCTGGGGCAGCAGCATTGGCGGCTAGGAGTACTATTGTGGTTGATGCGCCAATGGTACAAGTTGGCATCACCCCCCAAATCCAAAGCACCTTCGCTAACCCCGTGTATTGCAGTATGGAAGCACTTACACGACCGCAAAAAGAAAAAACTCGTGCGGCTTGGGGTATTGAAACCTTAGCCAAACGTTATCCAGAAGGTATTTTTGTTGTTGGTCAGGCTCAGACTGCTCTTACTGCACTCGTCGAGCTAATTGAAGCTGAGGAAATTAGACCTGCTTTGGTCATTGGTTCGCCTTCGGGTTTTATCGATGTGGATGTTGCCAAAGATAGGCTGAAAGATTCTCTCATTCCTCACATCCGCATTGAAGGTCGCAAGGGCAGTTCTGTTGTGGCATCTGCTATTGTCAGCGGATTAGTAGATTTGGCATGGCAAGCCTACGGTCAAGCTCCCCACAATATGGGGTAGTAGATATCATTTTTGTTTTTAATTGTTTTATGCAAACAGCAGATAATTGGCAAACTTTTAACTGTTGCTTGCATAAAAAAATGCTATAAATTTTGATTTTTAAATATATTTATTCTGGTAAATAATCATTTTTATGATATTTAGTTTAACTATTAAAGTATATTTAAATCAGTTTGTTTATAATTCCAATATTGAAAACTTTTAATAAGCAAATATAGCAGTTTTCCGTTGTAGTTATACGCTTGCTCGGTAGGGGCGCAAAATTTTGCGCCCCTAGAGATGTATCCCTCTGGTTCAAAGACCTCTAGCTATTCCTATAGCTCACAAAATTATAGGATTCAAAGTTAATATTATCGACCGCCGCTAGAAGTTGTATTGAAAGCGATCGCCCTGAGTAATTCATAGCCTATCGGTCTGCTGGCGCTTGCGTCGTTTGGGTTTACGCTCTTGCTTTGATGGATAATATTCGTCATCAGTATTCTCCAACTTGCGGCTGACGAGAGAAAACACATCTCGACGCATATAAGGATAGTCACTTACCCATAAATTCAGATCGGGAATGTAAATATCAGATACCTTAACAATGCTGCTAAGGTCTGGGCGATTCGACATAACTACCATCTCAGCAATCTGACCGCGCCTAATCGATTTATGAAGGCGGCGCAACGGTACTTGCAAAGCTGTAGAGAAACCACTATCGTCACCCACTTCTAAGTTAAGGCGACGTTCCCGGTTTTCAATAATTACTAACTGGCCCCGTTTGTTGACGGTTTGCTCTTCGCCAATCAATTCTTCAGACACAAAGATATCTAACACTCGACCGCGCCAGAACCCAGCATACAAGTAGCGGCGGCTACCAGCATTGCGGATGCTTGCCCAGTATATAGGCCCCCACAGCCAATATAGACCAGCAAAGATGCCCAGGAAAAATATGAGTCCACCAAATCCCTCTCCCACGATTTTGTAGGTGAAAAAAAGGACGGTGACAGCAACAACAGAAATCATCAATCGCTTTAAAAAATCTGCGAATTTGCCCCAGTAATATGCGTACTGGGGGCCAGTCGCAATTAGGGGAATTATTTGTTCAAATTTCTGGCGTGTTAGGGGGACTAGCATCAGTTTGGGTAATGGAGAATTGGTAATTGGTAATTGCAATTAGCCAGCTACAGAATTTTCTCTAAGCCATAGACCAGGGATTTTAGCTGGAGGACTTTGCGGATGGATAATAGGACACCGGGCATATAACAAGAGCGATCGCTTGTATCGTGGCGCAAGGTGTAAACTTGACCGGGGGCACCAAATATTACTTCTTGGTGGGCAATTAAACCAGGTAAGCGAATGCTGTGAATGCGGATGCCATCCTCTGTTAGACTGCCTCTAGCACCAGGGATTTTTTCACTTTCTTCCACAGATGGTGGATTATAAATTTTGCCCAATTCAGATAGCATCTGGGCAGTTTGAATGGCGGTACCGCTGGGTGCGTCGGCTTTTTGATTGTGGTGGAGTTCGATAATTTCCACATGGTCAAAGTATTGGGATGCTTGGATGGCAGCTTGCTGAAGCAAGACCATCCCGATTGAGAAATTGGGGATAATTAAACAACCAGTGCTAGCTTTGTCGGCAAATTCCGCAAGCTCTTGAATTTGTGCAGGAGTCATGCCAGTAGTGCCAACCACAACACGAACGCCATAAGCGATCGCAGCTCGCACGTTGTTATATACGCTTTTAGGGTGAGTGAAGTCTACCATCACCCCCACTTGTTTTTCCTGGGCAGCCATACACAGAGTACTTTCCAGTTCGTTAAGAACTGGAACTTCTAAAGCGCCGCAGCCAACAACTTCACCGATATCCTTGCCAATGTATTCGGGATTGCGGTCAATTGCGCCAATAAGCGTCATATCAGGTGCTTGGGCAACGGCTTTGACAACCTCGCGGCCCATTTTGCCAGTAGCACCGTTAACAACGACAGGGATAGGAGTTTGAGTAGTCATACTTTAATTATTGCGCTCATTCAATAAGGGTATTTTAGATTGAGGAGCGATCGCTCATCTTGGAGACGCGATAAATCACCTTCTCTACCAAGCCGGGGATTGAACCCCAGACGGACAAATTTAACTACGCGAACTGCGCCGATGCTGCAACAA
This sequence comes from Microcoleus sp. FACHB-831, assembly GCF_014695585.1. NCBI lineage: Bacteria > Bacillati > Cyanobacteriota > Cyanophyceae > Oscillatoriales > Microcoleaceae > Microcoleus > Microcoleus sp. FACHB-831. Next base: position 161,213 of record NZ_JACJON010000028.1, read on the forward strand.
CCAGTCGTACAGCGCCGGATTGCTGTATGCTTGTTCCCACGATTCAACGTGGTCGGCTTCCGGGTAGACGGTAAACTTCACCTTACCGTTGCAGGCTTTAATCGCCTCCACCATTGCTTCCGACCCTTTTATGGGGACTCTACGATCCCGCGCACCGTGAAACGCCCATATTGGCAGGTCTTTGAGCGTGTTTGCGGTGACGGGGTTCCCGCGACCAGCAATGGGCACAGCGGCAGCAAAGCGTTGCGGCTGCGCGGCGGCTAGATTCCACGTTCCATGCCCGCCCATGCTTAAACCAGTCAGGTAAACTCGGCTGCGATCGACAAAGTAGGCATCCATTAACCGATCCAGAAAAGCGCTCAATAGCTCGGCTGACCAGGTTTCCCCTTCAGGACATTGTGGAGAGACAACAATAAATGGGAAGTTCTGATGCTTCTCCTGCTCTAGCATCTTGGGAATCCCCTGTATTTTCACTCGCTCTAAGTTATCGCCACGTTCGCCACTGCCATGTAAAAACAAAATTAAAGGCCATTGTTGTTCTAATTCTTCATAACCTCTTGGGCGAAACAGCAGGTAGTTGTATCTGCCAGTTTGATTAATTTTTTCTTGCGTCGGTTGCATAAGAGTTTCCCTTAAATAAGTTATTACCAAAATAACCTCGCGATCGCGCGTTGCAGAAGTTTCACTACCTCGAAGTTCAGCAACTTGGACCTTGTGGGAAAAGAGCGATCGCATCTAGATCAAAAACAGAAGAAGAAAGGCGCGATCGCACCTCTCTTCCTCTGCTACCTCTGCGGTTCGTGCCTCTTAACCCCCCAAGTTATCAGGGGGTAAAAATCTCCTACGGAACATCAATCGGAATGAGCGCATTCTCAGGCAGATAGCTGTGGTAACTGCCGCGATCCGCCAAAACCAATATCAAGCGTAGCGGATAGTCTGGGCCAACCTGCAAATCTGCCCAAGGTATAGCCAACTCCAAACACTTATCCAAACCCACTTGAGCGCGACTGAAACGGGGATGCCACTGATAACTCTCCCCAGCCTCCTGAAATTGAATTGTCCGCGTCAGTAAATTAACCGCTAGTTGGTGGTGAAACATATAGTTCACAGGCGCCTCATCGGGTACATTCGCTAACGGCGCTGGGCTGTTGTGCATAGTCTTGTCAGGATAAAACCACAGCAAATTCAACTCAGGCGGGCAGTCAACACCAGGTGTGACCCCACTTTTGAAATCCAGCCGCAGATAAAAATTCAGGTGATCAACCCCGTACCACAGCCGCTGAATGGCACTGCTTTTGTGCATCGTCCCCCGCGACCCGCCAATTTCGACGCGACCAGCTCGATCCCAATCCTGCTCATCTCCCAATCCATCTATAGTTGGGTGAATAAATCCCTCTGGTCGGTGGTCGCCGCGAACGTCGTGAATTTCCACACCTACCTTTAAATTCTGGGGAATTGGCTCATTCAAAGCCTGGTAGATTCCACTCAGGTGTTCGCGGAATAACTGGTCAAACATGGCGTCTTGGTTGGAGGAATGACCTTCCCCAAACCACCAGAACCAGTCAGAACCCTCGGCAGCATATAGGGCTTCCCAAACTTCGGGGTTGTTTTCTTCTGTGGCTTCTGGATGATTTGCTAAAACTTGTCGCGCCTCTGCTAACAAATCCCAGGCACGATTTTTTGCCTGGTCGCCAATCCATGTAGTCAAACTGCCATCCACCCAAGAACCGCTGTGCAATCGGTCAGATGGTAGGGTTGCTGTCGCTGGAAACTGTTCGAGAAATTCGCTAACTGTGACCAGTTTAATATCCTCGTACTGGGAAAGTGTCTGATAAAGCTTTTCCAGGAAGGGTTTGCCATCTTGGTAGTAGTGTTCCCAGCAGTTTTCCCCATCTAGGGCTATTGTCACCAGCCAGGGTTGGTCTGGTTGTCGGTGTTGTTGGCTGCGGGATATTGCTTCCAAGTGTCCTACTAAATCTGCGGCGGCGCGACCCGGTTCCATCGACCCGTAGCTAAAACCAATTAAGTCTGATAATCGGTGGTCGCGGAACACAATTGCTAAGTCGCCGTGAGGAGTTTCCAGGCGATAGGGACGATAAAGTAATTCCGGTTCGCAAACATTCCCCGCACCATCGCGGTTGAAGAAATATTTCAGAGTGGAACCCAATATTGCTTCATCCGAGCAAATCCACTTAAACCCCTGTTCGGCTATGTAAGGCAAAATTGCGGGACTGACTGCCTGTTCAGAAGGCCACAAGCCACGCGGCGCGACGCCAAACCTGTCTTTGTACATATCCCAGGATTTTCGTAAGTGCCGGGGAATATCTTCTGCCCACTGGAAGCGCTTTTGTGGCAAGGTCATATTGGGAATCGCCACCCGTCCCACGTCTGTGTCTGCAAGTAAGGGCAATATGGGGTGAGTGTAAGGTGTGGTGGTAACTTCCAGTTGCCCAGCCTCTTGCATTTGGCGATGTTGCGGTATTATGCGGCTGAGGATTTCTCGCTGTTTTGAGTAAATTCGCTGGCGATCGCTCAGGGTAAAATTTCGTTGCTGTCTAAGCCATCCATCAATTTCTGGGTCATCCCAAAATAGAGGGTCGATCCAAGCAAGATTGTGCCATGCTAGCAGGTCGCTGTAATCTTGCAGGCTCCAATTTTCCAAACACCAAGCTGCGCCTTTATCCTGTCGTTGATGGTAAAGTTCGCCATAGCGGGGATGGGGGTCAATCAGGGTATGGTGATTGGCGTCAAAAAAATGTTCGACGATGAATTGGTGCTGTTCCCGACTTAACTGTTCTGTAGGAGTCAGGGCAACTGTTAGGTATGGGTCGAAGGCAGTGCCAGCAATGTAATCCTCTAGTTGCAGAATCAGAGAAGGAACTAAATTAACCGTTTGATGTAACTTGGGATAATTTGCCAGCAGCAGCACTAAATCCAGGTAATCTTTCGTACCGTGCAGCCGCACCCAAGGTAGGCGATATTGGCCTGGGGCAATCGATACGCTGTCGCGACATTTGTACAACGGCTGGTGCTGATGCCAGATGAAGGCGACGTATAAGGGATGAGGCATAGGGATAGGTATGAATTATGAGTGTTGAGTGTTAAGTTAGAGCCTTTAAACTCAAAACTCAATACTCAACACTCAAGACTACCTAGATTACTTGTTCGACTTCAGCAATCTCAGGGATGAATTCGCGCAGGCGGCGCTCGATGCCCATTCTCAGGGTCATAGCCGAGCTGGGACAAGAACCGCAGGCTCCTTGCAGCCGTAGTTTGACAACTGGCCCGTCTATGTCTACGAGTTCCACATTGCCACCATCGGACATTAAGTAAGGGCGCAGTTCATCGAGAACTTGTTCGACGTTTTCAGAAGTGAGTGCCAGTGTTTGAGACATGGTTTGTTTACCTTATCGATTCTTTCGTGCGAAGAGCGATCGCTACGCTTTAGGCAGCTATGTCGATCCTAGTCCAACTGGACAAAAAAGATTGCGGAGCTTGAGGAAACTCATCCCCAAGCGCCATTCATGGCTTTGCAATCTTAAACAGCCACAGGTTCGAGTAACTTGACGTTGGAAAAGTTGAACTCGGTTGTAATCCGCTGACCTTGCTCGTTTGAGTGAATAACCTGACGAGTCATTACCCAGTAGTTGCCAACTTCTGAGAAACTATCCTCAAATTCCATTTCTTTGATCGTCTCGCCAGTCTGGGGATTGCGGAATACAACATCGTAGCGACTGGAAACGTAGCCTTTACCAGTGTCTAAGCTTTTTTGGGTATCGATGACAAAAGCCATGCGACCCATGACTCGGCTGACCTGGCAAATTTCTTTGCCCCGGATTTTGTAGTTAGACCCCATCGCATCGCCTTGGACTAGAATCTCCACCGCACCAGTGGAGTCTTCTTGTCCCACGTTGAATTGATTTTTTCCGTGAGCCTTTTCAAAATCTGCCCGTTTGCGGTGGGTGACAATATCCCTCAACTGGGTATAGACGCTTTCTTTCACGGTTTCGTCTTCGATACCAGTGACTTCCACGCTGAGGTCTTTGTTGATGCGAATTTTGCCTTCGTAGACTTCATCACCTTGCTTCAGTTTTATGTCAGCGCTGTAGCCGGGGAAGCCAGCATCCCAGGTATAGCGGTTTTCGTATGCAGCCCGAAACAAATCGCGAGCGTTTGTTTGCTCAGTCATAGAACCTTGAGTGAATCAACATCTCTAGTTTAAAAATCTTTGCATGGTAATTACAGCGCGATCGCCCCCAATGGATGGAAAAGCGGGATGCCATTGTGTAGACTCATGGCGATCGCTCTAAATTAATATATTCATCGAGCTTGTTTGTTGCGGAGAAATCATTACTGGTTCTTGATACAGCGGTATGGTGAAAGTTACGGTCGAGCCTAGTCCCTCACCCATACTGTAAAAATTAATTTCACCATTCATTGCTTCGATAAGCTTTTTCGAGATAGCTAGTCCCAAGCCAGTCCCAGCATATCGACTGGTAAGGGAGCCATCTACTTTAGTAAAAAGTCCAAATAGTTTATCTAGTTTGTCGATAGGAACCCCGATGCCAGTATCAGCTATGGCAATTTCCACCATACCTGGGAGTTGCTGGTTGCGGACGCGAATTTTCTTCTTAACAATCTTAGTGCTGATAGTAATTTCACCATCGGGGGTAAATTTAATAGCATTTCCCACAATGTTTAACATGATTTGGAGAAGCGCTCGGTAGTTACCGTAAAGCAGAATTTCATCGCGGGTTGGCGGCTTTTCAACGATCAATTCTAAGTGCTTCTGCTGTACGCTTTGCCGCGTTAGATGTTCGGTATCGCTCAACAGTTCTTTTAAGTTTACAGATCCCAGTTCTAGCTCTAAATCTTTTTTATCCGGCTCACCCATGTCCAAAATGTCATTGATAATGTTCAGCAAACGTAGAGATGAACGGTGAGCTTCTTCGATAAATGCCCTTTGTTCGTCTGGCTCGTCCACCATATCATCTAAAATTAGGCTGAGGAAGCCAATCATGCCATTGAGCGGCGTGCGGAGTTCGTGGGAGATAGTGCCTAGAAACTCTTTTTTCAGGTGAGATGCTGCTTGTGCTTGTTCGCGAGCTTCTTGTAATTCTTGGTAGATAGTGGCGTGAGCTAAAGCAGCTCCTACTTGGTCGGCAAGTTCTCGTACAAATTCAATTTCAGCTGCATTCCATTGGCGCAGGCGATCGCATTGATGCAACACAATCAAACTATTTGGTTGATCTTCATAGCAAGTAGCGATCGCCAGAAGCGTATATCTCTCAAATTTATCCTTAACACCTTCAGGAGTATCCAGTACAATCGGCTCTTTAGTTGTTAATGCCTGTGTTAGTTCTGGTTCCTCAGCCACAGTCATTACCCCACCCAACATCGAAGTAAATGGCTGCTGACAATACTCAGCCATTACCTGTACTTCCGAGCTGGAATTTTTATAAGGACAAATTATGCAACGACTGACTTCTAGAGCTTTTCCAAGCCCCTGAACAGTTTGCTGCCAAATTATATTTATGTCGCGGGTGCAACGGATATTTTTGGCGATTTGGGTCAACTGTTTTTGGTATTGAGCCGAAAGTTCCTCAGTCACAGCCCCTCCTAACCAATAGACTTATCTATGCGTAGAAACCTTTTGCAGATATTTAGCCACAATCGAGCTTAAAACAGTTAGGAATTAACTCCGGCATTGCGACCAGTACTAACGAGTTTAAACAAGTTTTTTTGCCCCTCCTATTTAAAAAGGGCAAGTAAATCTAGTCTATGACGTAGTAACCATCAAAGGTTCTTGAAACAATGGCACTGTGAAGGTGACTGTCGAGCCGAGTCCTTCGCCCATACTGTAAAAGTTAACCACTCCACCCATAGCTTCCATTAGCTTTTGGGAGATTGCCAGCCCTAATCCCGTTCCCCCATATGTGCGGGTGCGTTCCCCATCCACTTGACTAAAAGATTGAAAAAGTTTGTCTTGGTCAACTAGGGAGACGCCAATTCCAGTATCAGCCACTTGGACTTTTACCATGCCGGGTAATTCCTGACCTGCAAACTTGACTTTCTTTTTGATTACCTCGGCACTTACTGTCACCCCACCTTCGTGAGTGAATTTGATAGCATTGCCAACCAGGTTTAACATCACCTGTAGCAGCCGCTGGTAGTTGCCATACAAGATAATTTCATCATGGGTGGCAGGCATATCAATAGTGAAGCTGAGGTTCTTTTGATGGGCTTGATTCCCTGTAAAGTTTTCCACATTAGAAAATAACTCTTGCAGCTTCACGGGCCCCATATCCAGATTCATTTTGCCAGCTTCAATTCTGGCGATATCCAAGATATCGTTAATGATGTTTAGCAGGTGCAGCGCTGAATTGTAGGCTTCTTGGATAAATTCCCGCTGTTCTTCTGGGTCGTCTGCTATGTCGTCCAGAATCAGCTTGAGGAATCCTATCATGCCGTTTAGGGGCGTGCGGAGTTCGTGGGAGGTGTTGGCTAGAAACTGGCTTTTAAGGCGGGAAGCTTCTTCGGCTTGTTCGCGAGCTGCCTCTAGTTCTTTATACAATGTTGCATGAGCGATCGCCGAACCAACTTGATCGGCTAGTTCGCGCACCATATCCAGTTCCTCTGGCTGCCATTGGCGTTGGCGATCCGTTTGGTGCAATACGATCAAGCCGTTGGGATGGTCTTGGTCGCAGGTAGCGATCGCCAGAACCGAGAGTTGTTTGTATGAACTAGCCCTATCCTCATATATGGTTACTGGTTCAAGGGTTTCAATTGCTTGAAATAGTTCCGGCTCATCAGCAAATACGAGCTTTTCACCCAGCATCGAACGTAACTGGGGCTGGGCATACTCCGCTTCTACCTGTACTTTTGTTGTTCCAGGCTTGTAGGAGCAGATAATACAGCGGCTAGCATTCAATGCTTTTCCCAGACCCATGACTGTTTGCTGCCAAATGGTGTCTAGATCTAGGGTTCGCCTGATATTGCGGGCGAGGGAAGCCACGAGCCTTTCGTGGGTATCTGGATCTACTAGCGCGATCGCCTCTTTCATTTGATGCGATTGGCATCCCATCACTAGAACCGCCGTTGCAATTCCATCAGGGGGCAAAATCGGTGTTATCGTCAGCTCAAATACTAAAGACTGACCGCCGCAGGTAAACTCGTAACTGCCGCTTTCGGGAATTCTCAGCTCAAGAATTCTCTTTATTTGAGCTAGATAAGCATCACGTGCTACCGGGCCAAAACTATGGCTTAATTCTCGTCCAACAAGCCGATCCGATGTCAGACCGTAGCGTTGGCCAGACTGCCAATAAAATCCAAGGTATTGGCCTGATGCATCTTGAGTAAACGCCAGTTCGGCTCCTAACCCATGCAAAAATCCATTCAGGTTTGGTGCAGGATTGGCAGATGCCAAATCTGTTGACTCTAGAGAAGTTAATTGAAAATCAGCAGGAGCAGTCATCAGAAAAGACCTGGAAACTGCAATGTATAATAGGCAACGATGACTCGACGTCACCCCCGTAGATGCAACCAGACAACACTCGCTTGCTAGATACGAGTTTAGAGACCGGGTTCATACGGTCTCTAAACTCGTTCTTGGCTATAACTAATCGTTCCATTCGCCTCGCGGCGGTACGGGTGGATTTCGCACTAACGTCCGGGTAAGCTCATCATCTCGCTCTCCGTTACCTCTGAGCCACTGCCTGATAGCAGTTTCAATGACTTTACTAGGATCGTTCGTCAGGTGCTTAATTTGAGTTAGTAGTTCAGGGTCAAGGTGTATTGAAATTTCCACCTTTTCTCCTGACTGTTGGGAATATAATGCACGATCGTTCATAAGCACTTTTACGGGGGTTTTATGAAATTCTGTTAATTAAACTTCCAGCCAAGCTGGCGATCGGCGTATGCACAACTGCCGAAGCACAGGAAACAATACATATTCTTTCCTTATATGCATTCTACGTTAAACTACCGAACCGCTCTTAAGCCCTGGCTCTGTAATATTAACTTACACAATAGTTGATCTATTAGCTCTATAGTTGGGGCTGCCTCAGTTTTTGCGATCGCTCCGTCGATATAGGCCGATTGCGGCATTATCTGCATTGAGTCTGTTAGCGCCTGTAAGCAAATACTTTCTAGTGTCAGAGGGGAAAGTCGCGAGCGAGCGCCCCCAGCAGACATGGAAACATTAAAATACATTAAGTATCCCGAACCTTCTACTGCCGCTCCTGGCTGTACGATACATAACCTATGACCTCAGTTCCCGTCTCTCGTATTCGCAATTTTTCCATCATCGCCCACATCGACCACGGAAAATCGACTCTGGCAGACCGACTGTTGCAGACAACGGGCACGGTCACTGCCCGGGAGATGAAGGAACAGTTCCTGGACAACATGGATTTGGAACGGGAGCGCGGCATCACCATCAAGCTGCAAGCAGCTCGGATGAACTATACAGCCAAAGATGGAGAACAATACGTTCTCAATCTAATTGATACGCCGGGGCACGTAGATTTCTCTTATGAGGTGTCGCGCAGTCTCGTCGCTTGTGAAGGTGCGCTCCTAGTTGTAGACGCTTCCCAAGGAGTCGAAGCCCAGACCCTTGCCAACGTCTATCTTGCTCTAGAACACAATCTGGAAATTATCCCAGTTTTAAACAAGATTGACCTGCCCGGTGCTGAACCAGAGCGGGTGAAACAAGAAATCGAAGAAATTATCGGCCTAGATTGCAGCGGTGCAATTATGGCTTCTGCTAAAGAAGGAATTGGCATTGACGAAATTCTAGAATCAATTGTGCATCTAGTACCACCGCCTGCCGATACTGTGTCTGAACGGCTGCGGGCGTTAATTTTTGATAGCTACTACGACAGCTATCGGGGTGTAATTGTATACTTCCGAGTAGTAGATGGTACGGTAAAAAAAGGCGATCGCATTCGTCTGATGGCATCGGGTAAAGAATACGAAATTGACGAACTTGGCATCCTTTCCCCTAACCAAATACAAGTAAACGAACTCCACGCCGGAGAAGTGGGATACCTGGGAGCCGCCATCAAAGCCGTCGAAGACGCCAGGGTAGGAGACACAATTACCCTCTCTACTGCCCCTGCTGCCGCTGCCTTACCAGGTTACGCTCAAGCCAAGCCGATGGTCTTCTGCGGAATGTTTCCCATTGATGCAGACCAGTTTCCAGATTTGCGCGAAGCCCTAGATAAACTAAAGCTAAATGATGCGGCTCTCTCCTACGAACCGGAAACCTCTAGCGCTATGGGTTTTGGCTTCCGTTGCGGCTTCTTGGGCTTGCTGCACATGGAAATTGTCCAAGAACGGCTAGAGCGAGAATATAACCTGGATTTGATTATTACGGCTCCTTCAGTGGTTTACCAAGTAACAACCAACAAGGGAGAGGTGTTATTAATCGACAATCCCAGTACGTTACCGTCGCCCAACGAACGGGAAAAAATCGAAGAGCCATATGTCAAAGTGGACATGATTACCCCCGAAGAGTACGTGGGTACTTTGATGGAACTGTCTCAAAATCGGCGTGGCGTCTTCAAGGATATGAAGTATCTTGCCCAAGGGCGGACAACACTAACTTATGAGTTGCCCTTAGCAGAGGTAGTTACAGACTTTTTTGACCAGATGAAGTCGCGAACGCGGGGATATGCCAGCATGGAATATCAAATCATCGGCTACCGCGAAAATCCCTTAGTCAAGTTGGATATTATGATCAACAGCGATCCTGTTGATGCTTTGGCAATGATCGTCCATCGGGACAAAGCCTATAACGTAGGGCGGGCGATGGCTGAGAAGTTGAAAGAACTTATCCCGCGCCATCAGTTTAAGGTACCGATTCAAGCCACAATCGGCTCTAAAGTGATCGCCAGCGAACACATCCCGGCATTAAGGAAAGACGTGCTGGCAAAATGTTACGGCGGTGACATTAGTCGTAAGAAAAAGCTGCTACAGAAACAGGCAAAGGGTAAAAAGCGGATGAAAGCAGTTGGGACAGTTGACGTGCCGCAAGAGGCATTTATGGCAGTTTTGCGACTGGATAAGGAGTAAACAACCTGGCGATCGCAGACGAGCATCGCGAGTAACCGTTTTTAGCGGATCGCGATCGCTCCTGCATAGTGTAAGCTTGGTTGCTAACCTGAAGATGTGGACACCTAAACAGTCCGACGGTTAATCTTAAATGGCGATTCAACAAGGCGAGTAAGTTACCGATGCGAATCTTGGTTACAGGTGGTGCGGGTTTCGTTGGTTCCCATCTTATAGATCGCTTGATGGAACAAGGTCATGAAGTTGTCTGCTTAGATAACTTCTACACCGGAACTAAGCGCAACATCCTGCAATGGTTAGATAACCCCTACTTCGAGATGATCCGCCACGACATCACCGAACCAATTCGGATAGAGGTGGATCAAATTTATCATCTAGCATGCCCTGCTTCCCCAGTTCACTATCAGTTCAACCCCGTCAAAACTGTCAAAACCAGCATGATGGGGACGCTGAATATGCTGGGTTTAGCCAAGCGCGTTAAAGCACGATTTTTGCTAGCATCTACGTCTGAAGTTTACGGCGATCCAGATGTTCATCCCCAAACAGAAGAGTATCGGGGCAATGTCAACCCTATTGGGATCAGAGCATGTTACGACGAAGGGAAGCGTATTGCTGAAACTTTATCGTTTGACTATCATCGCCAAAATGGTGTGGATATTCGCGTAGCTCGAATTTTTAACACCTTTGGCCCCAGGATGTTAGAAAATGACGGTCGAGTTGTGAGCAATTTTATAGCTCAATCTCTCAGAGGAGTACCGCTGACCGTCTATGGGGATGGTTCGCAAACCCGCAGTTTCTGCTACGTTTCCGACCTGGTGGAAGGTCTGATGCGGTTAATGAACGGCGAGCATACAGGCCCGATAAATTTAGGCAATCCAGGCGAATACACCATATTAGAACTGGCTCAGAAAATACAAGGGATGGTGAATCCAGAGGCGGAAATTATATTTAAACCCCTGCCTCAAGATGACCCCAAGCAACGCCAGCCAGATATTACCCGCGCTAAAACATACTTGGGTTGGGAACCTAGCGTACCTCTGGAACAAGGGTTGAAACTGACGATACAGGATTTCAGCGATCGCATATCTTCGGCCACATAGTTAGAATTCCATCAACTACGGGAACAATAAAACAGGGAACGGTTAGGGATAACCCCTAGCCTCCAGCATCTTAAGACTAACTGCTAACCCTAAATTTTGAGGATCTCCCCCTTATGCGCGTTTGTGTTATTGGTACCGGATACGTTGGCTTGGTTACAGGTGCTTGTCTTGCCCATATCGGGCATCACGTTATCTGCGTGGACAACAACGAAGAAAAAATAAAGTTAATGAAGGCTGGTCAGTCCCCAATCTTTGAACCAGGACTGTCAGATATCATGCAAGCTGCTTATCAAAGCGGCAACCTTGAATTCACAACTGATTTAGGCGCTGGCGTCGAACACGGAGAAATCTTATTCATCGCTGTGGGGACGCCTCCTTTGCCTACTGGTGAAAGCGATACCCGCTACGTCGAGGCTGTTGCTAGGGGAATTGGTGCCCATCTTACTGATGGGTATAAGGTGATTGTGAATAAATCAACCGTGCCCATTGGTTCGGGTGACTGGGTGCGGATGATCGTGATGGATGGAATTGCAGAACGCCAAAAAGTTCTCGTGGGAGCAGGTGGCGTCGTAAGCGAGGAGACTGTCGCCAAGATTGCTGCTGAGTTTGATGTTGTCAGCAATCCTGAGTTCTTGCGCGAAGGTTCAGCAGTCTACGACACCTTTAACCCAGATCGTATCGTGTTGGGCAGCAACAACCCGAAAGGGATCGCGATGATGAAGGAACTCTACACCCCCATCGTTGAGCGCAAGTTTGCCGAAGACCAGTCTTTACCACAAGTCCCTGTATTGGTTACAGATATCAACTCGGCGGAGATGATCAAGTACGCCGCCAACGCCTTCCTAGCTACTAAGATTAGCTTTATTAATGAAGTAGCGAATATATGCGATCGCGTTGGTGCTGATGTCACCCAAGTTGCTAAAGGCATTGGCTTGGATTCCCGCATTGGCAACAAGTTTTTGCAAGCTGGCATTGGCTGGGGTGGCTCGTGTTTCCCCAAAGATGTCTCAGCCTTAGTTCACACGGCTGACGACTATAACTATGATGCTCAATTGCTTAAAGCCGCAGTGAGCGTCAACCAACGCCAGCGCCTGATTGCCTTGGAAAAACTCCAACAGGTACTCAAAATCCTCAAGGGCAAAACTGTTGGACTGCTGGGTTTAACTTTCAAACCCGATACCGATGATATGCGCGATGCACCTTCGCTCAACCTCATCGAGAACCTCAACCGACTGGGTGCAAAAGTTAAAGCCTACGACCCAATTGTTTCTTCTACTGGTATGCGTCACGGTCTGACTGGCGTGTTTGTGGAAACCGACCCAGAACGGCTGGCTGATGGCTGCGATGCTTTGGTAGTGGTTACAGAATGGCAGCAGTTCCGCACTTTAGACTATCCCAAGATGGCTAAGTTGATGAACAATCCTGTCGTCATCGATGGTCGCAACTTCTTGGATAAAAAAGAGCTAGAAAATGCTGGTTTCCATTATGTGGGAATAGGCCACTAAATAGTTTTGACTAGCAAAAAAGGGTGGGCAATGCCCACCTTTTTTATTTATTAGCTAGGTGTTCGTAATTCCTCCGCACACCCATAATTTCCGTTTCCATATTCGTAATTAATAATTTTATAGATATCGTTTTTATTCTAATCAGCTCTTGATAAAAAGCAGCTAGAAAAAGCTGGCTTCCATTATGCGGTCATAGGTAACTAAATAATTTGACTAAAAAAAAGTTGGCAGCGTCCATATTTTTTATTTGTTAGCTAGATATTTATAATTACTCCGGATAACCATATATTTCCTTTATAATGTGTAAATTAATTAATAAGTTTGTAGATATCTGTTTTTCTACTTAGCATTATACTTACCGTGTTATCACTGAGGAAAACGTAGTTATTACTAGGCAGTTTGAAATAATTCCTTTATTAAAATTAGGAAAATTTGTATGTACTTAGCTTTAAGCAGAAGCAGCCTGCTGCTAGGCAGCGTTTTCGTGGTGCAAGCTCTGACCTATGCGATCGCCAGCGCCCAATCTATCACCCCAGCTAACGATGGCACAGGGACGACTGTCACGCCACGAGGCAACACTATTAACATAAACGGCGGCCAACTATCTAGAGATCGCGCCAATCTATTTCACAGTTTCCAGAAATTTGGCTTGAATCCTGGGGAAATTGCCAATTTTCTCTCTAACCCAGCGATAAAGAATATTTTAGGGCGCGTGGAGGGCGGGGATGCATCTATTATTAATGGCTTAATTCAGGTAAGCGGCGGAAATTCTAACTTATTTTTGATGAACCCGGCGGGGATAGTTTTTGGCAGTGGTGCAAGTTTAAACGTTCCCGCGTCATTTACCGCAACAACTGCCAATGCTATTGGATTTGGCAACAACAACTGGTTTAATGCCCTCGGGGGAAATAACTACGCCGCACTCATAGGGAACCCTAACAGCTTTGCCTTCACCAAAGAGAATATAGGAGCGATCGCTAATTCTGGCAATATAGCCGTAAACTCAGGACAAACTATCAGTTTAGTCGGCGGCAGCGTCATCAACACCGGGACATTATCAGCACCGGGGGGCAATATCACCATAACAGCCCTACAGGAGGAGAAATTAGTCAGAATTACTCCAAACGGGAGTCTGCTGAGTTTGGAATTGCCCCTCGACACAAAGACGACAATTAACGCCAAAACCCAAACAATCGCGCCGGCATCATTACCGCAACTCTTGACAGGCGGCACAATTCCAGATGCACTGCAAGTTGTTACCAGTCCTGATGGTAGGGTGCAAGTAGTAGGTAACAACGGCTACGTCGGTAACAAGGGAGAAATTGCCGCATCTTCCAGCAACAACGGCGGAAAAGTTAACATTAACTCTCGCGTGCTGGAAAATCGCGGCAATATCAGTGCAAGTGGCAATACTGGCGGGAATATTAATATCCAGACTCGTAACTTACTGGATGCAGGACAAATTGCGGCTAATGGAACTGGGGGAAATGGCGGCAATATAGCAGTAAACTACAGCGGCACAGCAATCCAAACCGCCAGCGCCACAACCCAGGCAAACGGACAAGTTGGAGGCAATATTACCTTCAACGGTTCGCAAGATACAGTATTAACCACGTCAGGAAGCTTGCAAGCAACAGGAGAAACAGGCGGCAAGATTCGCATATTTGGCGGCGACTTGCGACTCATGGCAGCATCGCTAAATGCTAGCGGTAGTAGTGGGGGCGGGGAAATTCTCGCAGGCGGGGATTATCAAGGACAAACGACAGGGGCGATAAATGCCCAGAACACCTTTGTCAATCATGCCACGACGTTGAATGCCGATGCTCTAGAGAATGGCAACGGCGGGAAAGTGATAGTTTGGTCAGATCAAAGAACAGACTTTTACGGCACTGTTACAGCAAGAGGCGGTAAAGATAGCGGTAACGGTGGCTTTATGGAAGTCTCCGGGAAGAACGATTTAGCGTTTAATGGGATGGCAGATGCCAGCGCTGCAAAAGGAAAAGCCGGGCAGTTGCTACTCGACCCCAAGAGTATCATCATCGATAGCAGTGTAAGTGGCAGTTCGTTTCAACTGCTTGACCCGAACCCTAACATAAATAATTACTTTGGCTATAAGGCGGCGGTGTTGAGTAATGGCAACATAGTCGTGTCTTCCCGGGGTGATAGCTTAATTGCTCAGAATGCTGGGGCGGTATATTTATTTAATCCCACGACTGGGGCCGTCTTGGGGACGATTAATGGTCAAAACAGCGGCGACTATTTTGGCAGCTTCGAGATCGCTGGCTTAAATAACGGTAACTTTGTCTTCGGCAACCCTGTGGCTAGCGCAGGCGGTACATATCGCGGCACGGTGATTCTGGCAAACGGTACGACTGGGGTGGAAATTAACCGCATCAACGGACAAGCTGATTACGACTATTTCGGCAGCTTCGTAATCGCTGCCCTAACTAATGGTAACTTTGTCTTCGGCAACTCTTATGCTCGTGCAGGCGGTACGAGGCGCGGCACGGTGATTCTGGCAAACGGTACGACTGGGGTGGAAATTAACCGCATCAACGGACAAGCTGATGGTGACTGGTTTGGATTTGGTGCGATCGCTGGCTTAACTAACGGTAACTTTGTCTTCGGCAACCCCGATGCTAGTGCAGGCGGTACGCATCGCGGGACGGTGATTCTGGCAAATGGCACGACTGGGGTGGAAATTAACCGCTTCAACGGACAAGCCGATCGCGACAATTTCGGCAACGGCGCGATCGCTGGCTTAACCAACGGTAACTTTGTCTTCGGCAACCCCAGTGCTAGTGCAGGCGGTAGCTATCGCGGGACGGTGATTGTGGCAAACGGCACGACTGGGGTGGAAATTAACCGCTTCAATGGAGAAGCTGATTTCGACTCTTTCGGCTCAGACCAGATCGCCGGCTTAAATAACGGTAACTTTGTCTTCGGCAACCCCTATGCTAGTGCAGGCGGTAGGAGTCGCGGCACGGTGATTGTGGCAAACGGTACTACTGGGGTGGAAATTAACCGCATCAACGGACAAGCTGATGGAGACTCTTTCGGCTCAGGCCAGATCGTCGGCTTAAATAACGGTAACTTTGTCTTCGGCAACTCTGGTGCTAGTGCAGGCGGTTATAGGCGCGGGACGGTGATTCTGGCAAACGGCACGACTGGTGTCGAAATTAATCGCTTCAACGAACAAGCTGATTACCTCCGCTTCGGCATCGGCCAGATCGTTGGCTTAACTAACGGTAACTTTGTCTTCGGCAACCCCCAAGCTAGTGCAGGCGGTACGAATCGCGGGACGGTGATTCTGGCAAACGGCACGACAGGATTGGAAATTAACCGCATCAACGGACAAGCTGATTACGACTATTTCGGCCACGGCGCGATCGTTGGCTTAAATAACGGTAACTTTGTCTTCGGCAACGGCGCGATCGCTGGCTTAAATAACTATAACTTTGTCTTCGGCAACCCTAGTGCTGATGCATTCGGTGACTATCGTGGCACGGTGATTCTGACGAACGGTACGACTGGGGTGGAAATTAACCGCATCAACGGACAAACTTATCGTCACTATTTCGGCAACGGTGGGATCTCTGCCTTAAATAACGGTAATTATCTGATCGCCAGTCCCTCTTTTAACAGCTCTCGGGGGCGGGTAGATATCGCCATTAGCAACCCCTCATCCCTCACTTACGGCTACTTCCCCAGTCAAGACATTACGATCAATCCCAACCTAATTACCAGTATCACCAACATGGGTACTGCTGTTACGTTGCAAGCGAACAACGACATTACGATTAATAGTGTCGTTACTAGCAACAATCCCACCGGAAATGGCGGCGATCTCACTTTGCAAGCAGGGCGCAGTATTCTGGTTAATGCCGACATCACGACAGATAATGGCAATCTCACACTAATAGCCAACGATACTGCTGCGGCGGGTGTCGTTAATGCCTTCCGCGATCCCGGTAATGCTGTTATTACTGTTGCAGCCGGAGTAACTCTTAACTCGGGAACGGGTAATACTACTATCCGCTTGTCTACAGGTGCGGGTTTAACTAACTCGATGAGCGGCGATATTACTCTGGGTAATATCAACGCCGCCAATCTGTTAGTAGAAAACAATGGTTTAAACAGGGGTGCTGTAGTTATTTCTGGTTCTGTGAATGCCAGCAATATAAATTTGACAGGCAATGAAATCGATTTAAATGGTGGTGCTAACTCTGTCAGCGGTAGTACGATTCAACTCCAACCTACTACAGCACAGCAAAATATCCAAATTGGGAATTTAGCTGATTCTGGCGCGGCTACCCTAGACTTAACCACTACAGATTTAGCTGCCTTGAAAGCTGGTTTTAGCCAAGTTGCCATCGGACGCGCTGATGGTAGTGGTACTGTCACCATCAACGATCCAGCTGTATTTAACTCACCTGTAAATATTGCTGGCAGTTCAACTCTTGTAGGTTCTAACAATAACACCACTTGGAACGTTACAGGCAGCAACAAAGGAAACTTAAGCAGCGCGAACCACAGTTTAACTTTCGAGAATGTTGGTAATTTGATTGGCGGTAGCGGAAACGACAGCTTCAAATTCACCGACACTACTGCTTCTATTAGCGGCAACATAGACGGTAAAGAAGGTACAAACAGCCTCGACTACTCTGCTTATTCAGGCGATGCAAGCGTAACATTGGGTACAACTACTCCAGGTCATGCTACAGCAGTTGGCGGTAATATCCTCAACATTCAAGGCGCAGCTGGCAACAGCACATACAATAACACCCTAACTGGGGAAAATGCTGCCAACAATTGGAGTATTACTGGTGCTAACAGCGGCAATATCAACGGTAATGTCACCTTCGAGAATTTCCAAAATCTCACAGGCGGTACGCTCAACGACACGTTTACTCTAAATGGTGGCAGTGTTGCTAAAATCTCCGGCGGTGCTGGCACTACTCCCCAACCAACTGCGATCGCTACTCCTCAATCGCTAGATCCTCCACCTCAAGAGGAAGCTACCCCCAAACCGCAAAAACAGCCTGATTTTGTGTCTGAAAAGGTAATTTTAGCCTGTGTCTCAACTACTGACGCGCCACTCGAAAAATCAAACAAGTCGCCTCATGCGATCGCCTCCGCTGCTGACGTGCGACTCGACAAATTGAACAAGTTGTTGAGCGCGATCGCTGATTTTATGAATAGCAATGGCGGCAGTTTGTCAATTAGTGTTGATGATTTGTTAGCTAATGGTGGTAAAGAGGGGAGTGGTTTGTCTAACAATCAAGACTTGATGAGACAGAATATTCTGGCGCGGGTGAGTGCATCGATAGGCGCGGAATTTACTAGCTTGGTGAAGGTTCGTTTTGCCAATGTCGGAGGTAAAAATATGGCAATTGTCGAGGTGAGCAAGGCACTTAAACCTGCTTTAGTCAAGTGTGATTAATTAGTCTAAATTATGAATGATGAATTATAATTCATCATTCATAATTTAAAGCAATACTTATTAGAGTTTAGTGTCGCGATCGCTATCTTTAAAACCTTGACAAACCGCAACTTATCCGTTGCAGTGATTAGCTCATCTGCATTGATAAATAGTAATTCTATAGATATCGGTTTTATTCTAATTAGCTCTTGGATAAAAAGCAGCTGGAAAAAGCTGGTTTCCATTATGCGATTGTAGGCCACTAAATACTTTTGAGTAGCTAGCATCCCGGCAGTGCCCACATTTTTTATTTATTGGCTAGATATTCGTGATGCATCCGGACACCCATAATTTCCGTTGCAATATGTAATTATAGCGTTTCCCTATCTAATGAGGTACGATTAATAGATAGGTTGTACATTTTCCTTAAAGAGAAATGAAGGCATATTCGCTCGACTTACGGCAAAAAATTATCGATAACTATGTTCAAG